>JAUXGI010000006.1 GCA_030622295.1 Planctomycetota bacterium | reverse complement strand
CCGAGTGTTTCGGCGGCAGTATGTGGCTGGCGGCAGGGGGACGTTGTGGCCACAACGTCCCCCTGCCGCCAGCCACATACTGCCGCCGAAACACTCGGCGGCATGCGGAGGCCGGCCGTGGTCTTTCAAACTCACTTTCCACAGTGTCTTTCTCTTCGCTCATCCGCCCTGCGGCTATTCTTCTTTTTTTCTTTCCGTTCCAGTCCCCCTCGCTTTGTTCGGGACTCCACGGCTGGATTTATTACACCGGCTCGAAGCGGGCGGTGAAGTGCCGCAGGAACGGCGGCTGCCAGGTAATGCGGCAACCGCGTAATTCGTCCTTCGTCTTCACGACGCCCTCCATCGATTCCAGCACGTAGTCGATGTGGCTCTGGGTATAGACCCGGCGCGGCACGGCCATGCGCACCAGTTCCATCTCCGCCGGAATTTCCTTTCCCGGGTCATCGGGGTCGGGTTTGCCGAACATGACGGAGCCTATCTCCACGGCGCGTATGCCGCCCTCCAGGTACATCGCCGCGGTCAGCGACTGCCCCGGGTACTCGCCCTGGGGAATGTGCGGGAGAAATGCCTTTGCATCAATGTATATGGCGTGCCCGCCGGGCGGCTGGATGGTCGGTATGCCCATCTTGTTGAGGCCGACGCCGAGGTAGCGCACGCAGGCGAGACGATACTGCAGGTAGTTCTCATCGAGGATTTCGACGAGCCCCTGCGCCAGCGCCTCCAAATCGCGCCCGGCCAGACCGCCGTACGTCGGGAAGCCCTCGGTGAGGATGAGCATGTTGCGCGCCTTCATCGCCAACTCGTCGTCGTTCATCGCCAGGAACCCGCCGATGTTGCCGAAGCCGTCCTTCTTGGCGCTCATGGTACAGCCGTCGGCGTAGGAGAATATCTCCTGTGCGATTTCCCTGACCGGCGTGTTCTCGTAACCCTTCTCGCGCAGTTTGATGAAATAGGCGTTCTCGGCGAAGCGGCACGCGTCGAGGAAGAGCGGTATGCCGTATTTGCCCAGCAGTTCCTTTGTCTCGCGGATGTTCCGCATGCTGACAGGCTGGCCGCCGCCGGTGTTGTTCGTGACCGTCAGGAAGCCCATCGGTATGTTCGCCGGGCCTACCCTTTCGATAAATTTTTCCAGTTTATTCAGGTCGATGTTTCCCTTGAACGGCGCGTCGAGTTGCGGCTGGTGGCACTCGTCGACGACCAGGTCGACTGCATGGCCCTTGCGGAACTCGACGTTGGCGCGGGTGGTGTCGAAGTGGCAGTTGTTGGGCACGTACTTGGTTTCGTCGACAGTCACCGAGAACAGGATGGACTCCGCGGCCCTGCCCTGGTGCGTGGGGATTATGTGTTTCTTGCCGGTCAGTTCCCGGACCACCTTCTCGAATCGTCGGAAGGATGTGGAGCCGGCGTAGGATTCGTCGCCGACCATCAGCCTGCCCCACTGGGCCGCGCTCATTGCTCCGGTGCCGCTGTCCGTCAGGAAGTCGAACGTAATATGCTCCGCGTCGATGAGGAAGACGTTATAGCCGGCCTCCCTCAGCAGTTTCTCGCGCTCCCGGCGGGTTGAAAGTCTGATAGGCTCGACCACCTTGATTCTGAAGGGTTCTATAATTGTTCTCATTACAATATCCTCAAAAAGACGCTTGTCACAAACCGACATTGCCGGATCTTTTGCTTTTCGCAACTTCAGAGTTGACTCCGAAGACACACAGGGCGAAAGTACAAGAGCGGCCAATTTAGACCATAGACGGGCGCAAGTCAAATAAAACTATTTGGTCGCAATGCTGGCAATTCCCCAAAACTTTGCTATAATGTATAGTGATAGTTCTTGGCTGCTTTTTTCCTTTCGCCTTGTATGACCTCGGGGTTGACTTTACCACTCTGCCACTTTGTTACTGAATAAAAAAGGACAAGGAGAATGACCAATACATCGCCACGCCACCGCTCTCTCGCCAGGCCAAAGGTCAGTTTCATAGAGCCTTGCGCGGATTTCAACGGCTACAACTTCGTGCGCCTGCCGCTGCTCGGACACCTCTCTCTCGGCACCATTCTTAAGAACAACGGCCACGACGTGCGCTGCTATTCGGAGAACCTGCGAAAGGTCTACCATCACAGGCGCGGTATTACCGAGAAGCGCATCCTGGAAAGTGACGTCGTTGGAATCAGCATAATGACGCCCACGGCCAACCGAGGCTACGCCATAGCGGACACCATACGAAAGGCAAATCCGAAAGCGCGCATCATCATCGGGGGATCACACGCCACCGCCCTGCCCGACGAGGCGCTCCGCCATGCGGACGCAGTGGTAACCGGCGAAGGCGAGGGAAGAATACTCGAAGCGGTAAATGGCAACACAAAAGGCATAATCAATGGCGAACGTGTCCGGAATCTCGACGACCTGCCGGTGGTCGATTTGAAACTCTTACAGGGATTTCATCCGGGCCTGCTGAGCCTCACGCCCATTGCAACTTCACGCGGATGCCCGTTTGACTGCTCCTTCTGCTCGGTGACGCAGATGTTCGGGCGGCGGTATCGTTTTCGCTCGAACGAACCGGTGCTTGACGAACTGGAGATGCGCACAAAGGCGGGTTTTACGAAATTTTTCTTTTACGACGACAATTTCGCCGCCGACAAGACCCGCACGAAAAAACTGCTGGAGGGCATGCTCCGCAGGAACATCCGCATATACTGGGCCTGCCAGGCGCGGGTCGATATAGCAAGGGACGACGAACTGCTGGATTTGATGAAACGCACCGGTTGCGTGAGCGTGGCGCTGGGCGTGGAGTCGGTCAACCCGCGCACGCTTGAGGACTACAACAAGAAGCAGAGCGTCGCCGACGTCGTGAACTGTATAGTAAAACTGAAGGCGCACAAAATCCGCACGCTGTGCATGTTCGTCATGGGCAGCGACAGCGACACGCCGCTCACCATGCGCGAGACCGTCCGCTTCCTCAAGCGCTGGAAGCCCCGCTACGCGCAGTTCTCCATCCTCTTCCCCATTCCCGGCACGAGATTCTACGACCAGATGCTCAGGGAGGGGCGCATATGGACGCGCAACTGGTCGCTCTTCGACGGCGGCCACGTGGTCACATACCCGAAAAACTTCACGCCGATTCAACTGCTTGACCAAGTGCGATGGACATGGAAGCAGTTCTACTCCATGCCCTGGCTTGCAGGCTACTCCGTATTCCGCTACTTCCTGTGGCGCTGGGAACGCATCAACAGGAAATACCTCCTCCACCTGCCAAGCGTAAAGGTGCCCGAGGAGATACGGGCCGCCCCCCTCGTCGGTGCATCAGAGAGGTCGGCGTAACCTCGGGCCTGCTTTCTTATAACAGTAACAGCAAAAGGGGTCAGACCCCTTTTGCTGTTATACTCGGTTAGAGACGCATCACCTGACCACGATGACTTCGTCGCCCATCAGTACGTAGAGGCTGCCGTCCCTTATCACGGCGCCTGTGGCACAACGACCCTCGACCGAGCCCTTGTACTGATAGATTTCCTTGCCATCGTCGGCGTTCAGAACTCTCAAGCCCAGCATTGTCTTGTCCCGGGCATTGCTGACGTAAAAGAGGACAACGTTGTTGCCGTGGACCTCCGCCCGCTGCCATAAAAACCTTTCGAGACCGGGTATCTTTCGGCGCAGGACGAGTTTGTTCAATGATGCGTCGTACGAGACAAGCACGTGGTCGCGGTCCGCGATGCCGATGAAGAAGAAGCGGCCGCCGCACGTCACGACTTTCTCCATGACCAGACCCGGATTGACTCGCGGCAACAATGAGGCGGCAAGGGAGTCGAATACCAGTATCCCCTGTTTCCAACGCCAGTAAATCACCAGGTATCGGTCCGACACCGCCGCAGAGTATTGCGGAGGCCCTTCACCACTGTGGATTTGAGAACCGGTCCGGAGATCAATGACGCGGAACCTCTGAGCGTCGTCGGTCAACACCAGAAGCCTGTCGCCGGCCACGGTGAACGGTGCCCCGCTTATTGGAATGCGGAATTTCTCCCTGCCGGTCAGCATGTCAAACACGCGGCATGTTCGAGTGCGACGTTCTGCCAGGACAAGGTTGTCGGCAACGAGCCCGATTTCTCTCTCAAAGCGCTCCTGAAGCGTGAAACGGGCCGTGACCGCCCCGGTTGACAAATCGAGCAGTGTCAGGACCTGCCTCTCTCGCTTCTCGCGGGGCGGCGCGTCGATACAGGCGAGAATGTCGTTTACAACGACACGTCCCGAAGCCGGGATGCTTTTACACCAGAGCGCTTGCCCTGTCTTGATGTCCAGGCACCTGAGTTCCGCCTTTCCATAGCGCCTCGTCTCTACCACCACGTTGCCTTCGCCGTTATACCAGGCTTTGTAGATTACCCCGGTAAACGCGACGGGCGTCTTCGTCGCAACAATCTTCACTTCGATTTCCTTCGAGTCCCTGCTGTAAACCACGCTGACCCTGTCTCCCGGTTTCACCGAGGAAAGGGCATCCCGGAAACTCTCCCCGGTATCGACCGGCTTGCCGTTGATGCGCACCAGGCGGTCGTTCCCGGCGATGCCGCTTTTCTCCGCCTGATGACCGGCGAGCACTTCCTGCACAACCGGCCCCTTATGGAATGTCACCTGCAAGCCGAGCCATACCCCTTCCGGATAGTAAGACCAGAGCAACTTGCCCGTATTTACGTCCCAACATTCGACCACGCCGTTGCGGGTGGTCAGGATTTTGTCAATCATGTCAAGCGGGCGCGGCCCCTGGACTTTCAGGAAGCCGGAGCGTACCCCGTATCTGCCGACGGCCTCACCGCCGAGTTTAATCGTCCTCGCCAGTGCGGGATTTTTGCTCAACTCAACCTCGCCGGCCGCCTTCGCCCGCAGCCCGTTGAACTCCTTCAACCGTTCAGCCGCGTAGGCCCTGACACTTCTTTTTCGGCCTTTGATTTCCAGCGCCAGGTCCCCCGGCATCTTCGCCAGCCTCTCCAGGGCGGCACGAGCGCGGACATAATCGCCGCACTCCCATGCCACGCGCTGCAGTTCCAGGAGCACGGGCGCGCCCCCCTCGTCATCTTCAAGCCTTTGCGCGATTGCTTTCAGTACCACGAGCGCCATGGACTTGCGGCCCTCCCGCTCGTGCATGGCGGCGAGCAGCGTCAACGCCTTGAGGGCGGCGATGCTGTTGGGATACCTTTCGTATATGTTTAGGTATCCGGACACGGTGGGGTTCATCCCGACGTCGGCCAGCAGTTTGGCGGCTTCGCCCTCGTGGGCAAAGTAGATGCCGCGGCCGTGCGCTGCGAGTATCGCGCGTATGCGTCCGGCGGCATAGTAACAGGCGGATTGCTCAAGAACCTCGCCATACTTCGACATCTGCTCCGGATAGTTCGCGATTATTTGCTGGTAGGAGTCAATGGCGGAGCGCCACGACTTTTCGCCCCGTCCCTTTTCATGCAGCCCTCCGATAAGGACCAGGGCATTAACCCTCGTCTTGTCTGTCGCAGCAGTCTTCAGGGCCAGTCGTGCGTAGTGCACGGCAGTGTCGAGTGCCCCTTCGGCGGCTCGTCCGGAGGACAGCGCCATGTAACAGGCGTACAGCCCTTCGTCGAGCAGTCCGGACAACGGGCGCCCGGATTCCCGGATGGGTAATGTCGCCTTTTCGGATGCCCTCGTGAAGTCGGTCAGCGCTTCCTCGAACCGCCTGGCGGCGAGCAGGGCCTTTCCCCGGCGGTATAACAGGAGCGGGTCATCGGGTCTTTTCCTGAGTTGCTCACTCGCCTCCGCCACTGCCTGCGGAGGGTACAGCGCAACGACCTCATTCAAGTTGACGATATAAAGGCCGGACCTTGTAAAGAGCAGGTTGCCCGGCCTTATGTCCTCTTCACACCATTCGAACAACTTTTTCACTATCCTTGTTTTTCTGTCAAACTTAAGCAATGCCTCAGGGGTCGAGATGAACATGGCGGACTTTGTCAGGGCGGGCCGCCCGACAGGCACACCTATCCTGTCCCTGCCGATGTGGAGCAATTTGCCGGTCTCTACATCTATTATCATGATATGCGTATCAATGACAAACAGTTTGCCGTCGTCGACGCCCGCGAGAGAACGCAGGGTCGGCATTCTCAAGGTCCACCTGACGTCGCCCGTTTCGGCGTCAAGACAGTAGAGCCGTGTAGAGCCCCTTGGCCTGACGATTACTCTACCATTGTATGCAATCGGCTGGCTAACGCACCAGGTCAGCGCATGCCGCTCCTTCCACATACGAGGCTCACTGCGCAGGTAGGCAGTGTAGTCCTGATGGCACCTTACGGCCCATTTCAGCCTGCCGGTCCGCAGGTCGACCGCTGTTACGGCGCCCGGGGACGATGCGACTACCGCAGTATCGCCGTCAACGGCGACGATGTCCGCCGGCTGAGGCCCGCGGCCGCCGCCCCAGCGGGACGGGCGGCCAAGGCCGACCGTTCCCGCAATACGGCAACGCCATTTCAGTTTGCCGGTCTTCGCGTCAACGCACAGAAGGTAGTAGCGCGTCTGGTCTACTTCGTCTTTCCACGTCTCGAACAATATCTCGCCGTTGCGGGCAACGGGAGCGCTGCTTATCGTTTCGTCGCAAGGCAGGCCGGTGTCCCCGATGCTGTGCCATATCTCCCTGCCGGCCCGCGCGTCAATCGCACACAGAGCCCTGGTGTGATGCGTTCGTCCGTCGACTTGCGCGCGGACGGACGACGTAAGGTAAGCGATACCCTCGTACACCGTGCAGAATTCAGCCGCTGCGCCGCCAACACCGTGATGCAGCCACAGCCTGGCGCTTGGAGCGGCGCCCGCAGGGAAGACGTATGCCACCTTTCCGTCAAACTCGTCCATCACGAGCAGGTTCTCTCCCGTAGTTACAAACAGTCTGCCCCCTTCTGCGGTCGGCGTCGGCAAGAGAAGGCAAGATACCTCATGCGGGCTCTTTTCCGCCCATGCGGGACGATACCTCCTGTTGAGAGGCATGATTGTGTGACGCCAGTTCACGCCGCCCGGGTCCCCCGACAAGCCCGGCATGACCATGCCGCGCGTCCCGTCTCCCCCGAACGTCGGATAGCCGCTTACCGGCTTCGGCCTCGGCGGCCTGATTGATCGAATCACGTCGCCCAGGACGTCCGCCAGCGCCATCCGCCTGCCCATATACATTATCTCAACCGACGACAACTCGTCGTCACCGGATACGCGACCCTTCAACCCGTCGACTTCACGGGCCCACCCGACCGAGGCGTATGCCCGCGCGGCCTTGGCTGCCAACACGGCGTATTCCTTCAGCAAATCACCCGTGGAGGGCCGCCAGGCGGTTCCCGCCTCCAGCGCCCTGTCATACCCGCGTGCGGCAGCCGGATAGTCTCCGCGCTCAACGGCGGCGTCCGCCGCGAGCGTCAGCGCCCGAAGGCCGCTTTCAGTAAAAGGATAACGCTCCCCCACATCCGGCAACATGTCGAAATCCGCCTTCTTCAGCGCCGCCTTCAACCTGTTCGCCGCCTTCTCCTCGTACAGATGCCGATATTTCGCCAGCGTCTCGCGGTCCATCTGCAGCAGGCGCTTGCGGCAGTAGTCAATCGGGTTCACGTAGAGAATCATCTTGTCTTCAAGTGACTGCTTTGCGGGGAACACCGGGAAGAGGTCTTTGTCGAGCGCGATCTCCAACGCCCCCTGGTAAAGTACCATCGCCTTCTCCCAGTCGCCGGCGGCGGCGCTCGCGTCGGCCCTGCGAATGACCTTTGTCAGGTCCTTGTCCTCATCAAAGAACGCCATATTCTCAACGGCGCCCTCATCGGGCAAGGCGTCCTGCGTCACAGCCTTCGGGGTAAAACCTGGAACAATGAGGAAAACCGCAATCAAGCCACAACTCTTCAAGACCTTCAAAAGCATGACAATATCCCTCCGTCGGGCACAAACAGCGCTTCTGGCAATGCCGCAATGTAGAAAAAACCTCTCCGCCCCCCCCCCGGGGTTCTCAGGACCGAAGGGTAATCTTTCATGGACAGCCGCCACATTTCGGTTGTGACAGATGTGAACATACTTCGACGCTGAATACGAGCATATCGTAATTTCTGTTTGCCGTAAAGGGAACTATTCGAGGCCCCGGGCGGATTTCCGAAACGATGCGGGCCGAAAGGGAAAAAGCGGCCGAGGGCCGCCCCGAGCATCCTCTCTCGTGGTGAGAAGTGCGGGCTGCCAACAAAACCGAGATGCACCCCGGACATCGCGCCAAAAGCAAAAGTTGTTGACTTTCGGACGGGAACGGCTATGATACTCCACCTCGGGGCGATTAGCTCAGCCGGCTAGAGCGCTTGCCTTACAAGCAAGAAGTCAGTGGTTCGAGTCCACTATCGCCCAATTGGATGCCAGATGCCGGATATCAGACATCGGACCCTTTCTTTCCGATATCCGAAATCCGGCATCCGGTATCCAAAAGGGGCCGTAGCTCAACTTGGCTAGAGCATCGGACTGTCGATCCGAAGGTTGCGGGTTCGAGCCCCGTCGGCCTCGCCAGACAATCAAGGGCGGACTTCATCACTTGGAGTCCGCCCTTTCGGCGTGTACGCTGTCCCTTGCAAGCAAAGTGGACACCGACCGCCGAATCCCGCGTTCAGCCCCAACCCTTTACCCGTGACATGCACATCTTTCCTCTGTATAATCCCCGGCAGGCCAATGAACCTCAAGGGAAACGGGGCACATGTTTGAAGTGACGGGAGAAATCTCGGAATACGTCGGCGCAAAGGATGCGCGGTTGAAGTACCGCTTCTTCGGCGACAAGAACGCCGATGACGGCGTAATATATCTCCACGGAATCGAAAGTCACGGCGGGTGGTTCTGCGACATCGCCGCGGCGCTCGCCTCACGCGGCATGGCGCTGTACCTGCTCGACAGACGCGGCGCGGGCCTTAACCAGGAAGCCCGAGGCGACTGCCGGCATTACCAGTCGCTCGTGGATGACGTGGCGAAATTCATTGACCTTATACACGAGAAGCACAGACACATCCACCTGGTCGGTCATTCCTGGGGCGGGAAGTTCGCGCTCTATTTCGCCGTGCGGCGGCAGTTCCTCATCGACTCCCTTACCCTCATCACGCCGGGACTGGAGGCAAAGGTCAATCTGAGCGCCTTCACAAAGCTCCGCATCGCACTGGCGCTGATGACAAAGCGCAACCCCCGCTATCCCACGCCGATTGAAACCGAGATGTTCACGCGAATCCCCGAGGCGCTGGAATTCATCAGACACGACAGCCTGCGCCTGAAAGAAGCCACGGTCCGCTTTTACTTCAACAGTTTCCTGATGGACAGGCATCTCAAGGAAAACGCAGACGGTCTGCGCCTTCCCTTGAAGGTTTTCCTGGCGGGCGACGACGAGGTCATCGACAACGACGGCGTACGCGCGATGACCGGGCGATTTCACTCGCGCAGAATGGAAATCGAGGAATATCCCGGCGCGGCGCACTGCCTGCTCTTTGAACGACCGGGGGAACTGGCGGAAGACCTGGCCGCCTGGCTCGGCGGCGGATGGAAAGCGCCCGTCGAGCCGCGCAGAATACTTGTCGCGGGCGCGGGGGCGGTCGGCTCAGTCGTCGGAGGACGCCTTGCCATGGCCGGCCACGAGGTCGCCCTGCTCGGACGCAAGAAGCAGACCGAACCGATAAACCGCCGCGGCCTTATCATGGGCCTGTGCACCAGCAAGCGAACCGTCAAGAACATCAAGGCCGTGACGGATACAACGGGCCTGGAAGTCCAGGACATAGTCATCCTCTGCGTCAAGTCATATGATACCTCGGCGATGGCGGAGGAAATCGCGCCGCTGTGCGGCCCCCAGACCGCCGTCCTGAGCCTGCAAAACGGGATAACCAACGAGGACATTCTCGCAAGGACTCTCGGCAAGAGCAAGATAGCGGGCGGGATTATCCTGGGCTATTTCAGCGTGCCGGAGCCGGGCACGTGCTTCCAGCAGTCCGACCGCGGCGGCATACTGCTGGCGCCGCACGCGCGAATGACGCTTGAAGAAGCCAGAGCGCTGCGCGATACACTGCACGATACCGGCATGATAGTCCGCGTGCATGAAAAATGTGACGCCGTCAAATGGTCGAAACTGCTGCTCAACGTCTCATTCAACGCCGTCAGCGCCGCCACGGGCCTGCCCACCGAAGAAATACTGGCGGACAAGCGGCTCTTCACGCTCAACCGCCGCCTTTTCAGGGAGTGTGCGGCGGTCATGAAGAAACTCGGCATACCGGCGCTCAGCCTGCCGGGCTGCGACGTTCGCCGACTGGTGAAGGCTTCCCGCATACCGGCCTTCCTGGCTCGACCCTTCCGCAAAATCGGCATGAGGCAGACCGGCGGAATGTCTTCGATGTGGCAGGATATCAGGAAAGGAAAGGGCAAAACCGAAATCGATTTTCTCAACGGCGCAATCGCCAAACGCGGGGCGGAATGCGGAGTGCCTGCACCCGCAAACACTCACGTTACAAAAATCATCAAACGTATCGCGTCCGGCGAAACGAAACCTGAAGGGGTCATATCCCTTTAGTTTCGTTTGTAAAGAGGCTGCATGAAATGATCACCGTGGATTCAATCCAACTTTTTCACCTGCGTATGCCCTTCAGGCGCAAATACTCGCACGCGCTGGCCGAGCGCTCACAGACGTCGAACATCATCGTCAAGATAACATCTCGCGAAGGCGTAATCGGCTGGGGCGAGACCATCCCGCGCACATATCTGACAGGCGAGAGCGTGGAATCGGCCGCGGAATTCACGGGAGAAAAACTGGCTCCGGAGGTAACCGGCAGGGGCTTTGCTCAAATGCAGGATATCAAAGAGGCGGTTGCTTCCCTGATTGACTCGTGCGACCGTGCGCGCTCGACGGCGGCTCTGTGCGGCGTCGAACTGGCGCTGCTCGACGCGGCGGGCAAGGCTTTCAATCTCTCCGCAGGGGACATCCTAGGCGACATCGTGACAAACAGGATTTATTACACCGCGCCCATAGACGCCGCATCAATGAAGAAGGTCAAAAAGCGCACGTGGCTCTTCAGGCTTGCCGGCTTCCGCGATTTCAAGGTGAAGGTCGGCACCGGCGATGACCTGGCGGTTGTCAGGACCGTTCGAAAAATCGCAGGGCCAAGGGCCATCATCCGGCTCGACGCCAACTGCGCCTGGAAGCCCGACGAAGCGATAAGAAACCTGCGGGAGATGTCTCACCTCAACATCTCCTCGATAGAGCAGCCCGTGGCGGCGGACGACATCGAGGGGATGCGCCGTGTTCGCCGGGAGAGCGGTGTGCAGGTGATGGCGGACGAGTCGATGTGCACGATGGAAGACGCCCGACGACTGGCCGAAGCGGGGGCCTGCGATATCTTCAACGTGCGCCTGGCAAAGTGCGGCGGCATGCTCGCGTGCAGGCGCATTATCGACTTCGCCCGGGAAAACGGCATCAGGTGTCAACTCGGCTGCCTTGTGGGCGAGACGGGGATACTGTCGGCGGCGGAGCGGATTTTCGCAGGGCGGTTCGAAGGGACAGTCCACCATGAGTTCTCCTTTCCTCGCTTCCTGCTCCAAAAGGACATTGTGCGCAACCCGGTCTCCGTGGGCTATCGCGGCCTGGGAAAGGTGCGGCCGGCTGAGCGCGGGCTGGGCGTGGATGTGGACGAGAATGTTCTAAGGGAGTTTTCGGCACTCATTACAAAGGGATGAGGGATGCGTGGTGCGCGCGGGGTAGGTCAAAGCCTTCTTGGCAACTCGACAACTTGACAATCGGACAACTCCCACTTGCCACTTTTCCATTGAATGCGCCAACCGATAATACACATTGACATGGACGCGTTCTACGCGTCGGTGGAGCAGTTGGACTTTCCGGAACTGCGCGGGCTGCCGGTTATCGTCGGCGGCGCCCCCGAGGGCCGGGGCGTGGTAGCCGCGGCATCTTACGAAGCGCGCCGGTTCGGGGTCCACAGTGCAATGCCGATGGCCGCTGCCATCCGTCTTTGCCCACGGGGGGTTGTCAGACCCGTCCGTATGCAGCGCTACGCCGAATTGTCGCGCAATATCCGCGAAATACTCAAGTCCTACACGCCACTTGTAGAACCCATAAGCATCGACGAGGCGTTCCTGGACGTGACAGGGGGCGAAAGGCTCTTCGGCGACGCGGAGAAAATCGGACGCGAAATAAAGGAGCGCATAAAGCGCGAAACCGGACTGACGGCATCCGTCGGCATCGCGCCCAACATGTTCCTCGCGAAACTCGCTTCCGACATGAGCAAGCCGGACGGCTTCCTGGTCGTACATGAAGAAGAAAAGGATGATTTTCTCGCCCCCCTGCCCGTGTCGCGGATTTGGGGAGTGGGGCCTGCAACGGAAAAGGCCCTCAACAGGATAGGCGTCAACACGATTGCGGATTTGCGAAAGATTCCACGGGAAATACTGCGCACGCAATTCGGGAAGTTTGCGGACACCCTGCACAACCTGTCACGGGGCATCGACGAGCGGAAGGTGGTACCGGAGAGCCTCGCGAAGTCGCTCAGCAGCGAGACGACATTCCCCGAGGACGTCTCGGACCTCGACACACTGCGCCGGGCGCTTTACGAGCAGGCCTACAGGGTGGCGTCCAGATTGCAGAGGAAAGGGCTGCACGGCCGCACTATCACCCTCAGGGTGCGTTACGCGGACTTCCGAACGATAACGCGAAGCGCCACGCTTGAGCAGCACGTCAACACCAGCACCGAGATATACGACTGCACAAGGAAACTCCTGGAGACGAAGGTGGAGATGAAAGGCAAACGCATCAGGCTGCTCGGCGTGAGCGTATCGAACCTGGCAGGCAACATCGAGCGGCAGATGCGGCTTCCCTTCGGGTTGAACGGTCATGACGAGGGCGGAGAAAAGCGCCGCAGAGCCGGCCGCGCCCTGGACGAAGTAAAGCGCAGAATGGGCGAGAACTCAATCGACCGGGGCGACGTCAGGTAATATCCGCCCGCGGGGCCTGACCCCTTTGGGGAACAGTTTCTGTTTTCGCTTGAGACGGGCGGTGGGATTTGATAATTTGAGGTACCGTCAATTCCTTGTAACTGCGGCCTTTGCAGCCCTGGGGAGGGGACATGCAGGATACTCTTTGGTGGCTTCTACTTGTCTGGTGCGGGCTGTTCGGCCTGGCACTGGGCAGTTTTCTCAACGTCGTCATCTACCGCCTTCCGCGCAAGTGCGATTCCATCCTTCGCGGGAGGTCCTTTTGCCCGCAGTGCCTCAGGCGGATAGCGTGGTACGATAACATTCCCCTGCTGAGTTACGTTATCCTGCGCGCGAAGTGCCGCCACTGCGGGGCGCGAATATCGCCGCGATATTTCCTGGTGGAATTGCTCACCGGCGGCCTGTTCGTTTTCCTTGCGTACCGGTTCCTGCTGGACAATACGGGCAAGGGCGTATTCAATGAGGAATGGCCGCTCTTCCTGATATACGGCGGGCTGATGGCCGCCCTGACAGCATGCACGTTCATTGACATCCGCCTGCGCATCATCCCCGATGAAATAGACAAACCGTTCATAATTATCGGCCCGATAGTCAGTTTTTTCTACCCGCTGTTACACAAGGACACGGCGGAGCACTTCATCTGGCGCGAGCAGATAATGGACTGGCCGATGGCCGACAATCTCGTGGGGCTTTTTTGTTCGGTCTTCGGAATACTGGTCGGCGCGGGCATAATTATCTGCGTCGGCGTTTTCGGCAAGGCGCTGTTCAAGAAAGAGGCGATGGGTTTCGGGGATGTGAAGTTTCTCGCCATGATTGGGGGCTTTGTCGGATGGGACATGACCCTGCTGGCGTTCCTGATAGCGTGCTTCCTGGGGGCGGCCATCGGGCTGGTGATGATGATAGTAACGAAGGAGCATTACATGCCGTTCGGGCCTTACCTGGCGCTGGGTGCGGCGGCTGTGATATTGTTCCGGGACGTAATCAGCACGGGAATTGAATCGTACATGGAGATGCTTCGCGGGGGATACGGGATTGCGATGGT
>JAUXGI010000137.1 GCA_030622295.1 Planctomycetota bacterium | reverse complement strand
TGTAAGAATCCTGGAAAGTGAGCGACGGGGACTGTCACAATTACGGAACCTCGCGAGCGAGGTTCGTAGATTGTTGACTGTCCCCTCGCGGAACTTGGAGACGATGTGAAAATCCAGGGTTCTTACATGCTCCCTTTAAGAGGGTTACCCGCTAAAATCGCGAAATTCTATATATCACCCTTGTTATTGTCAAGGAAAATAGACGCCGAGTCGGCACAAAACCGCGTGGCCGTGCCTTGCCGGGTAGCCCGACTCCATCATGAGTTCCTGTCGTACCCGGCGCTTACGGGAGCAAATCCTTGAGCAGGGATTTCGCTTTTTCGAGTGCCTCGTTGATCTTCTCAGGAATTTTTCCTCCGGCCTGGGCCATGTCCGCCCGTCCGCCGCCGCCGCCGCCCACAATGGGGGCTATCTTTTTCACCACCTTCACTGCGTCTTTGCCGCTTTTTACCAGGTCTTTCGAAAACGAAACCAAAAGATTAACCTTGCCGCCCGTCTGCGACAGGAGCACTATTGCAACTGACTTACCCGCCTTGCGCAGGCTGTCCGCATGGCTCCGCAGGTCGGGCATGGCCCGGTCCGGCAGGCGCTCACATATCAGGGCGGTGTCGCCGACTTTTTCCGCGTTTTCCAGCAGCCGGGCCGCGGATTCGCCTTGCGTGGCGGCGGACCTCGCCGTGGTCGTCTTTTTCAGAGAAGAAATCTGCCCCAGCAGGTCATTCACGCGGCCTGGAACGGCTTCTTCGCGGCATTTGAGTTTCCCGGCGAGCTCGGAGAGCATATCGGAGCGGGCGTTGAGATATTCCAGGGCCGCCTTTCCGGTTACGGCTTCGATGCGGCGAATGCCGGACGCGACGGAGCCCTCACGAAGAATCTTGAACAACCCGATGTCTCCGGTCCGCCGTACGTGCGTCCCGCCGCATAGTTCCATGCTGTAGCCGCCGATGTTCACAACACGCACCGTTTTTTCATACTTTTCCCCGAAGAGCGCTATGACGCCGCGACTTTTCGCCTCTTCAACCGTCGTCTCCTCAAAGCAGACCTCGTCATTGGACAGGATTCGCTCGTTTACTTTCTCCTCGACCTGCCTGATTTCTTCGGAGGTCAACGCCCGTTTGAACGTGAAGTCAAACCGCAGCCTGTGCGGCTCCACCAGGGAGCCGGCCTGTTCAACGGTAGCCCCCAGCACCTCCCGCAGCGCGTGCTGCAGCAGGTGTGTCGCGGAGTGGTTGCGCTCGATGTCCTTGCGCCGGTGGTCGACGACGGGTGTGACCGTGTCGCCGGTCTTCAGCGAACCGGTCTTCATCACCCCCGAGTGGAAACAGTAACCTTCTTCCTTTTGCGTGCCGTCAACCTGGAAAACATTGTCGCCGCATATCAGTTCGCCGGTGTCGCCCACCTGACCGCCCGCCTCCGCGTAAAAAGGCGACCGGTCGAGAATGACCCGCCCTTCCTCACCCTCGCCTATTGAGTTAATCAGTTTGCCGTCCCTGACTATCTCCAGTACTTCCGACATGAGTTGCGCGGCGTCCATCCACTCGTAATATTCCGTCGGCGGATGTTTGTGCATTATTTTCAGCAGGGGGCCTATCTTGAACACCTCGCCTGTAAATTTGGAAGTCGTCCGGGACATATTACGCGCCTCACCGAGCAGCGCGTTGAATCCCTCCCGGTCGAACTTCAACCCGCTGTCCTCGACGATGTCCTGTGTAACCTCCACCGGAAAGCCCAGCGTATCATGCAGCCAGAAGGCCGTTTTTCCCGGGAAGACATCTTCTCCGCGTTCGCGGACTTTTTGAATTTCCTCCTCAAGGCGTATCTCCCCGCGGTCGAGGATTCGGGCGAATTGCTCTTCGTCTTCCTTTAATATATGCGCGATGTTCTCGCGCCGCTGGAGGATTTCCGGGTAGGGGCCCCTGAATATCTTTCCTATTACCGGCACAAGTTTATAGAGAAAGGCCTCATCCTCAATCCCCAGGGCATGGCCGTCGCGGCAGGCCCGCCGGAGCAACTTGCGGAGCACCGAGCCCCTGTCGTCGGCACTGTCGGGGATTACGTTTTCCGCTATCGCGAAGCAAAGCGCGCGGACATGGTCCGCCATGCGGCGCATGTGACGGCCGGCCTCCGTATCGCGCTCGTATGCGGTCCCGGCTATTTCCGCGATTTCGTGAAAGATGGGGAGAAACAAGTCGGTCTCATAGTTTGACCGCGCCCCGTTGACCACGGCCAGCAGCCGCTCGAACCCCATGCCCGTGTCTATGTTTCTCTGTTTCAGCGGTTCCAGTCGGTTTACGCCGGTTCGGTTGTAGACCTGAAAGACAAGGTTCCATATTTCACAGTACCTGCCGCAATCGCAGGACGGGTCACAGGCGGGATTGTCGCACGGGAAGGCCCCCACACCCCAGTCGTAGAAGATTTCCGCGCATGGCCCGCACAGGCCGTTGGGGCCTTTCGTCGGGGCCTCGGCGGGCCAGTAGTTGTGGTGGGCGTCGAAGCGGAATATCTTGCTCTCCAGAACTCCCACCTCATCGCGCCACAGACTGAACGCCTCTTCGTCTTCCAGGTACACCGAGGTCACCAGGCGCTCCGCGGGTATCTTCAGCCACTCCGTCAAGAACTCCCAGGCCCATACCAGCGCTTCTTTCTTGAAGTAATCTCCGAAGGAGAAATTCCCCAGCATCTCAAAAAAGGTGTGGTGGTAGGCGGTCGAGCCGACAATATCTATGTCGCCCGTGCGGAGGCATTTCTGGCATGAAACGGCGCGCTTCAGCGGCGGCCCCTGGCCCCTGCCCAGGAACTCGCTCTTGAACTGGTTCATCCCGGCACTGCTGAACAGCAGCGTCGGGTCGTCCCGCGGCACGAGCAAATCACTCGGGACACGGGTATGGCCCTTCTCCTCAAAGAATCTCAGGAATAATTCGCGTAGTTCGTCGGGTTTCATCACTTCTATGCTGCGATGGGGTCAGACTGACATACCGTCCATTGTTTTTGAATTCCCGCTCAGGTTTGCGGCCAGTCGCGGTTCGAATCTTCGCCGTCTTCGGTGTTCTGCGAGGGTCGGGCGACCTTTGTGCGTTCCTTCAGTTTGAGCACCTGCTTCTTGGATACAAGTTCGATTCGCTCTCTTGCGATTTTTTGGTCCGGCTGGTGGAAAAAAGCATCACCCACCGGTACGTCGCCGTCTTCCTTGTAGAACATGAGAGCCTGATCCAGGCAGAAATCCGCCTCGGCCAGCATCACACGCCGGTTTTCGCCTTCGAGTGTCTGACTGTCGCGGATGAACAGGGCCGCCAGGCCCAGCCATTCGACCACGTCGTATAGCCGCGACGGCCGGACTATCACCCCGTAGTTGTTCATGTCCCCGAAGAAGGCGCTGATATCAAAGACGAACGTGCGCTGCTTTCCGCACTGTGCGCAGTGCACGTGCAACTCGTCGCACGGCATCTGGCCGCGCCTGGTCAGCGCCTGGCCTTCATGCTCGTACACACCGCCACAGTCGCACACCTGCATACTGACGTAGAGATATTCCTCCTCCACGCAGTTTGCGGGGAGCGGCGTCTCGGACTTCCTGTCTTCGGCTTCGGTCATACAAACCGCCCGGAATCACAAAAATCCCGCCCAGGGCAGCCCTTGGCTGTCTTTTTACTTCCGGCCCGCAAGGCGGGGCTTCCGCTCAGAATTCCGGCGTGGCGACCTCCAGTATCTTGCCTTCCAGTTCCTGCATAATGTCGCGGTTCGCAATCAGGAATCTGCGCGCGCTTTCCTTGCCCTGTCCCAGGCGCGTGCTGCCGTACGACAACCACGAGCCGGTTTTGCTTATTATCTTGTGCTGAACGCCCAGGTCAAGGACGTCCGCTTCTCTGGATATGCCCTGGTCGAACATCATATCAAATTCGGCCATGCGGAACGGCGGCGCCACTTTGTTCTTGACAACCTTGACCCTTACCCGGTTGCCGAGGACCGTTCCCTCTGCGTTCTTGATGCTGCCGATGCGGCGGACGTCAACACGCACCGAGGAGTAAAATTTCAGCGCCCGCCCGCCGGGCGTTGTCTCGGGATTGCCGAACATCACCCCGATTTTCATGCGTATCTGGTTTATGAACATCATGCAGGTGCGGGTTTTGCTTATGGCGGCGGTGAGTTTCCGCATGGCCTGGCTCATCAGCCGCGCCTGCAAACCCACGTGTATATCGCCCATTGCGCCCTCTATCTCCGCCTTCGGGACGAGCGCCGCCACCGAATCGATCACAATCGCATCCACCGCGTTGCTGCGTATCAGCATCTCGGCGATGTCCAGCGCCTGTTCGCCGGTATCGGGCTGCGAAATCAACAGGTCGTCCAGTTGCACGCCGACTTTCTTCGCGTACGACGGGTCGAGCGCGTGCTCCGCGTCGATGAAGGCCACTACGCCGCCGGCCTTCTGTGCGCTGGCGATAACATGAAGGCTCAGCGTGGTCTTGCCGCTGCCTTCCGGGCCGAATATCTCGATGACCCTGCCGCGCGGCATACCCTTGCCGCCAAGCGCCAGGTCCAGCGATATCGAGCCGGTGGATATCCCCTCCGCGACGACCCTGTGGTCTTCGGTCAGCCGCATAATCGAGCCCGTGCCGAACTGCTTCTCTATCTGGTCCAGGGCCACTTCCAGT
>JAUXGI010000329.1 GCA_030622295.1 Planctomycetota bacterium | reverse complement strand
ATGAGATGCGGAAGACTGATGTTGACGCTTGTCATCGTGCTGGCTGTGTGCGCCTTCACCGGGCGGGGCGCGCTCGCGGTCGTGAAGGATTTCGCCGCGTATGTTCCGGAGGATGTTCAGAATTTTTATTCATATCCGTACTCGGAACAAAACGTCGAGAAGATAAGACAATCCAACACGTACAAGATGTTCACAAGCGATGAAATGAAAGAACTGATGGAGGGTTTCATTGCGATGATTCCCAAAGGCGCGGTGAAGGACAATCCGCTGGGGAAGGCGGGACTGAAACTGAGCGACCTGCTGGCGCTGAAGTTCGGCGGGTTCGCGCTTGCCTGCAACCTGAACGTCGGGCAATTCGGCAAGGTTCAGCCTGGAAACGGTGCCGTGAGTGAAGCGCTGGTTATCGCGGCCTGTCTGGACGCGGCCAACCCGGAAATCAAGACACTCCTCGAGAAACTGACGAAGGCGCTGGAAACATGCAGCGAAGGCGAAGGCGCGTCTTACAAGAGGAGCGAGATGGAAATCGGCGGCGTGAAGGTGAGCGCCTACAAGTCGATTGACGAAAGCAACCCTGTGGATGGATTGCTGGTGTTCAAGAGCGGCGATGTGACCGTGCTGACGAGCAGCAAGAAATTCGCCGCGAAGATTATCGGATGCATAAAGGCAAAAGGCAGGGGCTCTCTGGCGCAGAGTGAACTGTACAAGAAGACGATTTCGAGACTCGACGACAGGCGCATGATAACGAGTTTCAGCAGCGTAAAAGAGGCGATTGCCGAAATGCAGAAAGCTTGGAACGAGCGGAAAATCGTGGAACCGAAGTTCCTCGAACTTCTGAACCTCGCAAGCGTGCAGGCAATCGCAAAAGGCGTGTGGGCCGACGAGACGGGTACGTTCAGCCACACATACATATACTGCCCCGACGGGAAGTTCGCCCTGCTCAAACTGTTCAAGAACAACCGGAAGGAATTCAGCACGTTAAAGGCGGCAGGCAAGAGGGCGTTCATGTCGTTTTCCGTTTCACTGGACCCGCCCGACCTGTACGACTATCTCCTCTCGCTGGTGAAATCCGCCGACGAGAACGCATACGAACAGGCCTTGCAAATGATAAAGGGCATGGAGGGTCAGTTCGGTGTTAAGTTGAAAGAGGACCTGCTGGCCTCGCTGGGCGGCGAAGCGACGCTGGTGGTGACCTCGCCCTCGCTGCAGTTGGACGCGCAGATTCTCCCCGTTCCGTTGGCGCTGCTGCTCGAGATTGAGGACGCCGACAAGTTCGGCAAGACGCTCAGGGCCGTCTACGAGAAGTTCGGGATGGAGCCTCGTGTGACGAAATACGGCGAGGCGGCGCACGTGATGGAGATTCTGCCCTACATGGTAATCTGCAGGGACAAAAAGCGCTGCATAATAGCAAACAGCGTCCGCACGATGGAAGAGGTCTTGGACACGATAGACGGGGCGGCGGTGGGGCTTGCGGACACCGCGCGCTTCAAGGCCGCGCAGAAGGCGTTGGGCACGGAAGCCTCGATGTTTTGCTATATCAACCTCAGGGACTGCATGCGCGCGATGGTCTGCATGTTCCAGTGGGCGAAATTATCGGGCAAATTGGGGTCCCCAGCGCCGGATTTCGATATCCCCATGCCTGATACCGGGGAGATGCCCGCGCCGGATGAACCGGCGGGGGCGGGGTCCCACGAATCGGAAGATCCCGAAGCGTGGCCTGACGAACCCGCAGAGCACGAAGCGCCGGAGCCGGTGGAGCCGAAAATGCCGGGGAGGGGCGCGATGGAGAATCCGATGGCAATCCTCAAGCAGGTGTCCGCGCTCTTCAGGGTCATCGGCGACTACTTTCCCGCCGTGTACATAGCGGTTAGTGGCGAGAAGGACGGCCTACACATCAGGGCCGCCATGCCCTGACGCAAAGGCGACAGCGAAGTGCAGCCTGAAGGGGTCCAACCCTTTCAGGCTGTACCTGTTTGCCGCGCAAGAGTTTTCCGGCTCCATGTCGGCCCGGAGTTGAAGACTACAGTCAGCCGTAGCGCAATTTCAGGACGATGAGACAGAGGGTGAGGGCAAGGCCGACGCTGTTGCCCGCTATGAGAGGCAGTTCGCAAAGGATGATGCCGTAGGCCAGCCACAGGCACAAACCCACCGTCAGGACCACCATGAACGGCAGGGATATGTCCCCCGTGCGGCGTGTGCGCCAGGACTTGATGATCTGCGGCAGCGTGGCAACCGTCGTGCATGCCGCCGCCGTCAGCCCGATTATCGTTACTATCTCCATCTGCTGTTACCTGGATTAAATAACCGTATCATTAGAATATTCAAATGTGTTTGCGCCCGGAACGCGCGGGCATTTTGCAGTCAGCCGTACTGCATACAATGAAAGGGCTTTCACGTCAACTGTATTTTCCGCAGCGCTGGAGACATCTGCGCTTTCGCCGCTCCAACCCCTTTGACTTTCATGCGCCGTCTGCTAGAATCCTTCCCTTAAACAATGGGTGGCAAGT
>JAUXGI010000397.1 GCA_030622295.1 Planctomycetota bacterium | reverse complement strand
CTACGTCGATTACCGCGACGATTATCTCGCATATACGCAGCCGGAAGAGTTGTTCAGGTTCTGCAAGAAGAACCTTACGTGGAAGGTGGCGCTGCGCCACGACTACCTCCCGTACGAGTTCACCCTGTTCCTGTATCGCTGACATGGACAAAGGGAAAAAAAGAATATTTGCGGGCAACCAGCCCACTTATCTGCCGTGGATAGGCATCTTCGAGCAGATGATGTACGCGGATGTCTTCGTCGTGTGCGACGACTTCCAGTCGTCCTTCCCGGGCTGGCTGAACCGCAACAAGATAAAGGGTCCCGGCGGCGCGCTGTGGCTGCAAGTACCCGTGGCGAGGTCGCACGGGCTGCCCATCAACAGGGTCGAGATTGCGGGAGGGCCCTGGCGGCGGAAGCATCTTCGCTCGATAGAAATGTGCTACGGCAAGTCGCCGTGTTTCGAAATGTACATCGACCGCCTGCGCGAGATATACGGCGCCGAATGGCGCCACATGAGCGACTTTACGACCGCGCTGATAATGTACCTCCGCGAATGTCTCGGCATCGAGGGGGAACTCGTACTCTCGTCCAGCCTGGAGGCAAGCGGAAAAAAGAGTTCCCTTGTGGCGGACCTTTGCAGGAAGACCGGCTGCAACGCGGCCTATCTGGCGGCGGGCACCCGCGCTTACGTTGATGAGGAGATATTCCGGCAGGCCGGCATCGAGGTAGAGTACCAGGACCTCGAGCATCCGACCTATCCCCAGGGATACGGCGAGTTCATCTCGCACCTGTCGGCCCTCGACATCCTGATGAACTGCGGGCGGGAAAGTGCCGATATTATCCGTCGGGCGGGCGAACACTCGCGCCCGGCGAAGGCCCTTCCCCTCGAGCATTACAGTGGAGCATAACGATGCAAAGTAAAGACAGGACCGCCATCATCGACCACTTTGAGGGTCTGCTGTCCGAGCACGGTGCGTCGCACAAAACCCTGGGCTTCGGTCGTCCGGAGAGCCAGTTGCGCCGGTTCGAGATGCTCGCGCAGGTCGGCGACCTGGACGGCTCAAGCGTTCTGGATGTCTTCTGCGGACTGGCCGACATGTACGATTTTCTCAGGGCCAACCACCTGAACGTTGACTACCAGGGCGTCGAGGTGGTGCCGGCGTTTGTCAGGCACATCAGGAAGGCGCGCCCGCAGATAAAGGTCGAGGTGGGAGACTTCCTTGAGGACTCGTTCCAGGGTGAATGGGACTACGTCTTCGCCAGCGGCATCTTCTATCGCCGGGTATCCGACTCCCGTGAACTGATGCAAAGAAGCATCGCCAAGATGTTTCGCCTGTGCCGCAAGGCGGTGGCGTTTAACTCGCTGAGCGGCTACGCGGACCGCAGGGAGGCGGACGAGTTCCTGGCGTCGCCGGAGGACACGTTTGCGTTCTGCAAGACGCTGACGCCCTACGTCACGCTGCGGCACGACTACATGCCGCACGACTTCACGGTTTACATGTACAAGAGATGACGAAAAACCGCACAACCCGCAGGGTCCTTGTCATGGAAACAGGCAGCGGCCTGGGCGGCTCGGCACGCGCCCTGGGCGAGATGCTGCGCTCGCTCGACATGAGCGGGTTGCGCGTCACGGTGCTTTTCACCAGGCCGGACGCCGCGACGCGGAGAATCGACGGAACCGGCGTTGAGATATTGAAGCCCGCGCGCCCTCTCTGCCGGAGTCCGAGACGGTGGCCGGGCGATGCGACGTATCTCTGGGGGGTGTTTTCGCGCATCCGACCGGCCGTGATACATCTCAACAACGAACTCTACT
>JAUXGI010000324.1 GCA_030622295.1 Planctomycetota bacterium | reverse complement strand
GATAAACCGGCAGGCCCTGCCGCCGCTGATGGAACGGACAGAGGCCGTTGTGGCGGGGGGGGCGTGCGACGTCGCCGACATCATCGCAGGCAAGAGGCCCCGTGCCCTCAGGGGCCTGTGCCTGAGCGAGGAAGAAGCTACGTGCGTCAGACACGAACTTGACATAATCCGTGTGAGACAGAAGTTGATTTCGCAGACGAGAACCAGAGGAGTTTCAGGGGTCGTACATACCCGAAGAGAACAGCCATGAGAATAACAATAATCCACACGCCGGCGGACAGCGGGCAGGCGGGCCTGCTCAATCACCTGCGCGAAATACTCGAGCGCGGTTCGGTCGAAGTGCGAGTGATGCTGTGCGGCGACGGTTATGCGCCGCGCCGACACGGCACGGAGATAATCGAGGAAAGCGAGTTCTCCGCGGCATTGTCGGCCCACTTCGGCGAATGGTCGCCGGATGCCATTGTCATGTCCGACCGGCTGAACGGCAGCAAACATATCGCGCGCGGACTGGCGCGTACATGCGGCGTGGGAGTGCTGACGCTCAAGGAAACCGTGTTTCCCGACAGGGCGTACTTCGCGCCCGACCCGGCGACAAACAGGCGCGAGCGCAAGTGGAAACCGCTTGAAGAGTTCGAGAGGTTCCGACTTAATCAGTTCCTCGACGACGGCAGCCGGTTAAACGACAATGACGAACTCTACGAATACCTTGCCGAGATTAAGCCGGTACTGCTGATAGTCGACCACAGTTCGGAATACGACGCTTTCCCGGAAAACTGGCACGTGGATGTTGTGAAGGCCGTGACCGCCGCCGGAGGCCGTGTCTTGACCTGCGAGCGAGAGAGGGACATCTGCACGCCCGAGTCCTGCGAGCAGAAAATGATTCTGCACGGTGATCCGTCGCCTGAGGGGGTGCCATGCGAGGAAGTGTGCATGGACCGGGCGATTCGCGCCTGCCGATGCATGATAACGAACGGCTCTCTGCTGGGACTGAAGGCGCTTTACGTGCGCAAGCGGGTGTTCATCGTCGGCGAATGTGTCTATTCCGGGATGGGGTTCACGCATGACATACCTCTCGGCGGGAATTTCGCGCTGAGCGTGCGTGAGGCGCTGGAGACGGCGGACCTCGACGGGCCGCCCGAGGGCCATGAAAGATTCCTCTACGATTTCATCTTCAGGGACCTGCTGACGCTGGAGGGCGAGGGCCGGCGCTTCGCCGCCGGCGAGGAGGGACGGGTCATCGACGCGCTGTTCCGCGCATTGCCGATAGAGCGCGGCGCAAGAGTGCTGGCGGGAGGATAGAATGAAGATGTGCCTGGTGTCGCACGAGTACCCGCGGGCCGACGGCATCTCCTGGGGCGGCGTCGGCGCTTATGCCTGGAACATGGCGCGCGCACTGGCGCAGTACGGGCACAGCGTCCACGTCATCGCATCGGGCGAAACGCCGTCTCGCACGGAGGAAGGCGGCATCACGGTGATTCGCCTGCCTCTGAACGCGCCCAAAATCATCACGCAACGCACCGCCGCCCAGGTCCTGGACTACAGCCGGCGCGTGCACAGGTGCGTCGAGGCGCTGCACGAGGAGGTCGGGCTGGACATTATCGAGTTCGCCGACTTCGCGGCGGAGGGTTATTCGTTCATCACGTCCGGCCGTACACGGCCCGCACACGTGCTGCGCCTGCACACCTGCCTGGAGATAATCTTCGGAAACGACAATCGCAAATGGACGGCTGAGACGCGAAGGATTGCGGACATGGAACTGGATGCAATCCGGGCGGCCGGGCACATAACCAGCCCCAGCACATTCCTGGCGAACCTCACGGCCGATGTCGCATCCATAACCGCCTCGAACGTCGGCATCGTACCCAACCCCGTCGACACGGCCTTCTTTGCGCCTCGGAAGGAGTACGACGAAGACATTGTGCTGTGTCCCGGGCGTTTGCAGATGCTCAAGGGTACACACGTCCTTGTTCAGGCCGTTCCGCAAGTGCTGGATAATTTCCCCGCCGCGAGATTCATTTTCGCAGGCAGGGATACGCAGTCCGCCCCGTGCGGCGGCTCTTACCGCCGCTACCTGGAGTCGCTGCTCGACAGCCGAACCGCGAACTCGGTGGAGTTCCCCGGTGAAGTGTCGCGGCAGGAGATGGCCCGACTCTACGCTCGGGCGGCGGTGGTCGTGGTGCCGTCGCTCTATGACAATTTCCCCAACACCGTCCTTGAGGCGATGGCGTGCGGGGCGGCCATCGCGGCTTCGCGGGTCGGCGGCATACCCGAAATGATTCGTGATGGGGAAGGCGTGCTTGTCCGGCCCGGCGCGCCCGGGGAAATAGGAGCCGCAATTATATGTTATCTGGAAAACCGTGCCATGCGCGAAGGCGCGGGCGAAGCGGCCCGGAGAGCGGCGGTCGAGCGCTTCTCGCCGGGGGGCATCGCCGCCGGGATGACGCGAGTCTGCCGGGGAATTGCGGGAGCATGTAAGAATCTTGGATTTTCACATCGTCTCCAAGTTCCGCGAGGGGACAGTCAACAATCTACGAACCTCTCTCGCACGGCTCGCGAGG
>JAUXGI010000043.1 GCA_030622295.1 Planctomycetota bacterium | reverse complement strand
CGATTGACGGCGGCAGCCCGTATACCTTCGACGACATCGCGCGCATCCTGCTGGCCGCGATGGGCGAGACAAGCGTCCCACTCATCCCCATTCCCACCACGTCATACATCCCCCTCAACAAGGCCTGGGAGAACGCGAACCCGGCGGCCGCGCTTCAGGAGATTTGCGAGGAGGTGAACTACGCCGGCGCGCTGAAGGCAACGGACTACAAGGTGGAGGTTGTGCATCTGGGCTCCGATCTCTGGCCGGTGGTCGGAGACCGGTACAAAATGAACGAGGGAGCCGGGGCGACCTTTCACGACAAGCCCGATTACGTCAAAGTCATCGGCAACCGCATCCAGAATGAGATTGACGTCGCCCTCGAGCCCGTGGGGATTGACGTCGACGGCGAGGCGCGGAGACTGGAGAACCTTGCATACGTTCCAAATCCGGCTGACCCCGATGACGGCACGGGTTTCGGCAAGTCGGCGCTCCTGTCGAAACCGTTTTCCAACATAACGGGAGGCGCGGGCTACACCGCGGAGCAGGCGCAGGCCCTGGCGGAGAAGAGCGTATTCAAGTACTTCCGTATCCCCGACACGGGCCTGTACCCCGACGATGCCAACCGCGACAACTTCGGCCTGCTGCCGATACTGAAGACCATCAACACCCTGGACTCCAGCGGCCTGCGCAGGCTGCCGTACGTTCAGGCGAAATACTATGAGAAGGACCAGGAGAGCGGCTTCAACAACCTGGACAGTTTGCAGCCGCCAAAGGTCTCATGCCGCATACGTCACCGCCGAGGTCTGGTCATCTTCGGCAAGCGCGTCGGCACGTTGCTCAATCCGGACGTAACGATACTCAGCCAGACCAAACTAATCTCCGTTCCAGAGTCGGTGCAACTGACTTTCGCCTGCGAACTGAAGTCGGACGGGGATGAGGATTTCTACTACTACCTCAAGAGTGACCAGGCAAACCCGCCCCCCGTGGATAATGCGCTGGTTCTGCCGGTGAAGCGCAGCGACCTTACACTGAGAAGGATTGGCGGTGTGGACCGGAACAGGGAGGAACTGGACACCGTCGCCGATGCGATAGCCGACATCTTCCTGAATGTGCAGGAAAAGGAAAACAATCTGAACCTCGAGTATGCCGGCGCTCAACCGATTAATCCGAACGGCAACATCGAGTTCGTGGAGTGGGAAGCGGGCGACACCATTGTAACGCGGCTGCGCTACTGCGATTTCACGCCGCCTGCCGCCGCCGCCTGTTACCTGGAGCAGGGGCCTCTGGCGCGGCTTTCCACACTGCCCGCAGAAAACAGGCTCGCACTGGAGGCAGCCAGGGAAACGAACTTGCAGGGCGCCGGAATGCGCGGGGATTCATCCTCCGATGATCCGTCAAGCATGGAATATCAATCACTGGAGGTCATCAACTCGCACCATTCCGGCGTCATCATAGTAAAGGACAGCCGCGACGAAGCCGTAAAGGACGCCTCCACTCACGAGGATTACTCCTTTGGCGAGGTAACGAGTGTCGCCTACGGCACGCATCAACACATCATCTCGAACGTCGGCAAACTGCTCGACATGCGGTACTGCAACCACTCCGGCTACGCGCTGAGAGGCTGGCTGCACGGCTCTTTTCTGGACATCGAAACGACGGAATTCTACGAACACAATCCGGGCAACTGGCATCGCCTCGAGGACAACTGGGGGCTGGGGTTCGTACTGCCCATCCTCACGAGATTCTATTACGGCACGGTGCCGAACCTCGACCCCACGGAAGGGGATCCCGCATATCATTCCTCGCAGGCGATAGACCCGCGCAGGCCGACCGGCTATGTTCCGGGCGGTGTCGAGGATGTCAATAGAATCAAGGTCTACGGTGAGATGAAATCGGCCCCGGGGCGTCTCTGCATGCTCGGCATGCCAGAAGGCGAGGAAGAGGGGCTGATATCGCGGATGGGCTATTCGTTCAATTACCACTCTCTTGGAGGCTACTCGCCGGACTTCGGCGCAACGTGGGTCAGGAAGACGCTCACGTATGTCGAGGTCGCCCGGAGCCCCTGGGACGTCAACCACGATACCTCGCCTCCATCGGAAACCGAAGGCCTGTGGGGCTTGGCGGAATACGTGCGGTTCAAGATATTCATCGACCCCGACAGAACCCAGGAGGAATAACATGCTTACATTTGACAATCCAAAGACCATCACCGTAGACAGGGCGAGGGTAAGAAGTTTCACCGTGTACCTCGCGGACGATCCCGTAATACCCGGGCTGACACCGCCGGTCGTGCGCACGACCGTAGAGCAGGGTACGCGGGCAAACGGTGCATTTGTGGGAAATCGAACGTTCACCGTGACCATCATCCCGCCTGCAGCGGAGCAGATAATCTCCGGGACCGGGACGATAGTCCGCGCCCTGCTCGAGTACATGCAGAGCGAGAACTTCCTGCCCTCCGGAACCATTGAGGAATAGGAGACAATCATGAGAAGGCAAATCACAACGGCTTTCATATCGATTGCATTGGTGGCGACGGGTTGCGTGTCTGCGCCGCCGGCAGCCGTGAAGATAGCGCAGGAGAAACAGCATGACTCGCTTGTGACCGCCCGCGAAAACCTGGCCGAATTCGGCGAGGCGGCGCTGGCGGACCTTGAGACCGCGCTGCTTGAGCAGATAGACCGGGAGTTTGAGGCGCGCCTGGCCGCATTGGCCGACGCGGACGGCAAGGCCCCGCTGGCCGAGGTCAAGAAGGAGATAGCCCTTGCCGGCGCAGCGAGGCAGCGAGAGCAGGAATCCATCCGGATGCATTTCGAGAAACTGAAGAGCGCTTTGAAGGACCTCGACAACGCCGTCGCCCTCAACAACGTGCTGGGGGAATACCTGAACCGGGAGCACGTTTCCGCACAGGACGTTGCCGAAATGCTCATGCGAATCGACGCGATTCTGGGAGGAAGGAAATGAACAACACAACGAGAATGCAAATAGTCGAAGGTGCAGTCGCAAAGGTGAAAGAGTTCATTGCCGCGGCTGAACCCTACTCCACGAGCGGCACGCCGAACCTGGAGGGACTCCAGTTGCAGGAAGTCGCTGTTGCCGATGAGGAGATGGCCGCCATCATTGAAGAGGTTCGGCAGGCCATAAAGGTCGACGAAGGTCGGGCAGCCCTCTTCGAGGCCGCCGTGGGGCTCGTGGAAACCCTGCTGAAGAAGGGACTGGTCTTTCTGAGCGTGTGAGGTGAACCATGGAAAACGAAGAGATGATACGGATTGCGATAGAAATCGCGGTATGGATTGTTCTCATAATTGCTTCAGTCGGCCTGAAGCGCGGCTTGCAGATAGTCGTCGACGCGATTGAGAGGTGCGACAACAAGGAAGTCAAGCGCGAGGTGAGCCTGACCGCCGGAGGTGTCGCAGCCTTCATCATCAACATCGTGAAACGCATAGCCGAGAGGAAACACAAATGAAACCTGCGAACACGGTACCTGGAAATACGTGGCACACGAACCCCGGGGCGCTCCTCGCCCTGGCGGGGCTGCTGATAGGGCTTGGCAGCGGCTACTGGGGGCGCGAGTTGCTCAGCCAGAGCGAACAGGCGCGACAGTACGCGCATGTTCAGGCCCAGATGTCGGACATCAGGCTGTCAGCCTCGGCCGCCAAGACCGACGTGCTGACCGTTCGCATGGACATAGACCGTGAAACCAGTGCGAAACTCAAGGAAATGGCCGAACGCAATCGCAGAGAAACCGACAAGGTAAACCAGAAACTCGACGTGATTATGTCGGACCTCACAGACATAAAGGTACGACTGGCTCAAGAGCATTAGCCGACCACACCCACTTCTGAACTGTCGCGATAAGGGGTCAGCCCCCTTGCCGCGACAGTTTTCATTTGAGCCGCCTGACGCGGTACGCGACAATGCCTGCGGCGAGGATGACAAGGAGTATGATTGTTTCCTGTTTGCGGCTCACGATAGCGCTGAGACCGAAGACCGAAGACCGAAGACCGAAGACCGAAGACCGATTCCACCGTACAAGATGTTGCCGGTGCGGGCAAGCACGCTCAAGCAAATGGGAGCATTAAAGAATTGCTGGTAAAAACGAGGGGGGAAATAGCAGCCTCTCCCCCGATCCGCAATCCGCCTCAGGCGGAGACAGTCCCCTTCTACGAGCCGACCCCGATAAATCGGGCCCGGCTCCGTAAAGGGGACAGTCACCATTGCATGCGGTCCGACCCAAACCACCAGCAATTCTCTAATGCTCCCCAAGCAAATTCCTGAAGCACAGCAGCAACAAAGTTGCACAATTGAATCATCCTGCGTTGACCATGCGACGGCAAGCGGTTAGAATTGTCCTGCAGGATACAGGATAAATGTCCGATTTGCGGAGGTTGAGATGTTGGATTTGCAGGACGACGAAAAAATTATTGTCGAGGTGCGCCAGTCGAAGATCGCCGTGTTGGTTCCGGCATTCCTTGCCTGCGTTCTGGTGGGGGCCGTGGCGTATTTCGGCTCATGGGGTTTTTACGCGTTTCGTGACGAGTTGCTGTTCGGGAAATTATTCCCGCCGGCGGCGGATAGCTGGCTTCGCGAACCGGTACACCAGACAATCGCGATACTGGGCGGCCTGATTTTTTTGATAGTCACTACCTTTATCCTCGTCAAGATATTGCAGCGGAGGAGCGCCGCAAAGCGCGCGGAGGAGGGTAAACCGCCCAAACCACAGAAGAGCCGCGAGGGAAAACTGAAGAAGGAAAACGGGGATAAGGTGCCCGCCCGGAAGAGCAGGCAGCGCCAGGCAAACTGCTACACCATGGAAAAATACTTGATGATCGGCGTAATAGTCCTTGGAATTGTATTGGGGCTTTTTGCTTTCGAGCATGCGCCATTCTGGTATTACGCCGTCATCACCGCGGTGCCCCTGGGCGCCTACCTTTACCTGTGCTGGCACATGACGCGCTATATCCTCACAAATAAGCGCCTGATAATCAACGCGGGTTTTTTCTCGCACTTTTTTTGGGACCTGCCGTTTGACAAATATGATCAAATCTCGGGTGAGCAGAAGATAATCGAGCGGATTTTCCGCTTCGGCGACCTGATTGTAAATTCCGTCGGCGGCTCGCGAGAAGCCATACCGAACGTACCCAAGCCGCAGGTTATACGGAAGAACTTCCACGCCATGCGCGAGGAGTACCAGAAGCGTCTTGTAGAAAGCGCTATGGGCAATGAAGAGGAGGAAGCGCCGGAAGAAACGCCCGGCAAGCGGCAGCCCGAAGAAAAAAAGCCGCCACAGGATGACGAATCGTTTCTGAATCAGAAGCCGCCGGAGAATTTCGATGCCTGATGGTGTGCGCTGGACGGGGAAAGGGTTACCCACATTTCTGAAGTGCGCCCGCACAAATGCCGCCTTTTGATTTTCATTGCAAAGTCGCCCCTGGGCGAGTATAATTGTCGCTCCTTGAGAAGTGTTGCACGATACCTGTGCTTGTCCTTGCCGTTTTTTGGGGGAGGGGGGAGTCATGAATTGTGAAATAGGTGCCGCCGCAGGCAAGATATACCGTTTTCTCGACAAGAACAGGGGCAAATCCCTGACGATGGCAAAGGTCAAGAGCGGCACGAAGGTCAAAGGTGCGCTGTTCGACCAGGCCATCGGCTGGCTGGCCCGAGAGGATAAGGTGAACCTCGAGCGAAAAGGCAGGAGCATACTCCTGCTGCTCAAGTGATGCGCGATTATCGTGCGGAAACCGAAGCCTTCACCTGACACAACAAAGGTCCTTAACGTGTCTCCATCCCTATCCTGTCATTTCGGACTTTCTTCAAGAGGCAATCCATAGATGTGCGGCTTTATCGGTATTCTCGGTGTGGAAGGCGAAAACGTCGTCCGCCAGGTCTATGACGGCTTGCTGGCCATACAGCACCGCGGGCAAGACGCCGCGGGCATATTAACCTTCGACGGCTCCAGATTCCACGTGGTCAAGGGAGGTGGGCTTGTAAGAGACATCTTCACCGAGCCCTATACTGAGAGGCTCCTGGGCAATGTCGGGCTGGGCCACGTGCGCTATCCCACCATGGGCGCGGGTACCGGTGAGGACGCCCAGCCGTTTTTCGCCAACGTGCCGTACGGCATCGCCATGGCACACAATGGCAACGTCATTAATTACATCGCCCTCCGCGAAGAACTCCAGCGCCGCGACCAGCGACACCTCAACTCCGACTGCGATGTGGAAATCATACTCAACGTCTTCGCCGACGGACTGCGAAGGCAGAAAGCCGACGAGATAACACCGGAGGTGATATACCGGGCGGTGCAGACGGTTTTCGACCGCGTCGAGGGCTCCTACTCGGTAGTCGCCTACGTCAACGGCGGCGGACTGGTCGCGTTCCGCGACCCGCACGGCATCAAGCCCATCATCGTGGGCGAACGCAGGGTAAAAGGCGATGTCTCATACTGCGTCGCGTCGGAGAGCGTGGTGCTGGACCTGCTGGACTTCCACAACACCTCGGATATCATGCCCGGCGAGGTCGTCTTCATCGACAACGACCGCCGGATGCACAGGAAGCGCCTGGTCGAGCGGCAGCACCGGCCGTGCATCTTCGAGTGGATTTACTTCGCACGGCCCGACTCCTTCATAGACAGGATAAGCGTCTACAAGACCCGCCTGCGACTGGGGGAATGCCTCGGTGAGAAGTGGCTGGAAGTCGGCGCGCCCATGCCGGAGGTCGTAATACCGGTGCCCGAATCCGCGCGTCCCGCCGCCATCGCAATGGCGCGAAAACTCAACCTGCCCTACCGTGAAGCCCTCGTCAAAAACAGGTACATCGGCCGCACCTTCATCATGCCCGGACAGGTGAACCGCAGACTGTTCGTCCGGCACAAACTCAATGCAATCCAGTTGGAATTCGAAGGCAAGGATGTCCTCATAGTCGACGACTCCATAGTCCGCGGCAACACGGTCAAGGAGTTGATTGAAATCGCCCGCCATGCCGGAGCGCGCAAGGTCTATTTCGCGTCATACTCAGCGCCCCTCAAGTTCCCCTGCTTCTACGGCATAGACATGATGACGCGGGGCGAGTTCATCGCCCGCAACCGTTCCGTGCAGACCATCAGGGAACTGGTCGGCGCCGACTACCTGCTCTACCAGGACGTCGAGCCCATGTGCCGCGCCGCCGGAGAGGGCAACCCCGACATAGAGCGATTCTGCGCGGCCTGCTTCGACGGCGACTACCCTACCGGAGACTTGTCCGAGGAGATGCTCCAGGCCATCGAGCGCGACAGGCTCAGCATCCAGCAACAGTTCGCCTTCGATCCCCGGCCCCGGAGACAATAGCAGCGCGAGTTGCAGGCCTCGGTCGGGCTGCGCCTTCCATCCGCTTGCCGCGCCCGAGGGCACAAGCAAGTAAAATCCTCTCATTACACCCTGTGCAAAAAATGGGGGGTAGTCAAAGTGATACATACATGAGTAATAAGATGCGTGTTGAAGGTTATGTTGAGGCTCAAATACATGGGGGCGTGACCGTGGCCGATATCAGTGAGGTTGTTTTACATCGGCCACCATCTGATGAACTGCTGAAACTTTTGAGGAAACATGGTATCAAATGGAGCGTAGAAAAACCATGAAGATAGTTGCCAACATCGGTTCACATATGTATCTTTTGGAAGATGATGACGGTGCTACATTGTT
>JAUXGI010000203.1 GCA_030622295.1 Planctomycetota bacterium | reverse complement strand
TCAGGCGGATTGCCTGTTGCCTGTTGCCCGTTGCCCGTTGCCGTTTGGCGAATCGGGGGTCTGACTCCCCGAGCGTACCGCGAACCCCCATCTTCAATCTTGACGGAGTACTATTCTCTATCCCTTCTTTTTGTACTGCCTGAGCAGCGCCAGCACATCCTTCATGTCTTCCGGCATCTCCGCGTGCAAATCCATTTTCTCGCCGCTCACCGGATGCGCGAAATGCAGACTATGGGCGTGAAGCGCCTGGCGGTTGAGCAGAATTTCGTCCAACTTCTCCTGCGTCAACTCGAGTGCGACTTCCGGAGGTACAAGGTCGCGCCGGCGCATCTTTCTGCGGAATCCATAGTAGCCGTCACAGATAACCGGATGGCCCAGCGACTTCAGGTGTACGCGAATCTGGTGCGTCCGCCCGGTCTTCGGCGCAACCTCCACGAGCGAGAAGCCGTCGAACCTCTCCAGGACGGAATAGTGCGACTTCGACTCCTTACCCATCCCGAAGACCACGGCGAACTTCTTCCTGTCCCGGAAGTGCCTGCCCAGCGGCAGGTCTATCGTATCGCTGTCGAAACGCAACTCCCCTTCCGCAATGGCCCAGTATTCCTTCTGCAGTGTGCGCTCTCGGAACTGCACCGCCATCCCCACGTGCGCCTTGTTGTTCTTCGCCATCACCATCACGCCGCTGGTCTCCTTGTCCAGCCTGTGCACTATCCCCACCCGCAACGGCCCCGCCAGGTCGGACAACTGCCCGCAATGATGCAGCATCGCGTTGGCCAGGGTCCCGTTGAAGTGCCCCGGCGCAGGATGCACCACCAGACCTGCAGGCTTGTTCACCGCAACGATGTCGTCGTCCTCGTACACAATCTCAATGTCCATCTCCTCCGCCGTCAGTTCAAAATCGGACGGCAGAGCGATTTCAACGATTATGCTTTGACCTTCCCGGATGCGCGTATTGCGTTTGCAGATGACGCCGTCCATGATGACGTGACCGGCCTCTATCAATTTCTGCACGAGGGACCTCGACAGCCCGGACATCCTGCCCGCCAGGTATTTGTCGATGCGCTGCCCGGCTTCCCTCTCGGTCGTCAGAAAGACCTGCTTGTCGAAAATTATCGGTTCGATGTCCGGCATAGCGTTCTCTTCATCTCAAACACACGTCCCACAGCCATGCAGACCGCACGTTGCGGCCCGCAGACCCCGACAGTATACATGATATCCCGCCGCGAATCCACACTTATCATCGCCGCGGGAGCATGTGAGAACCCTGGATTTTCACATCGTCTCCAAGTTTCGCGAGGGGACAGTCAACAATCTACGCCCCGACCTTCATTTTAGTTTTCAGATGATTGTCGGGGCCGCCCGTTCCGGGTTCTCGCCCCGAGAACCCGTCAGGGTCCGAGGGGTAATTGTGACAGTCCCCGTCGCTCACTTTCCGCTGGACGGGGAGTCATCGAGTGCACGTCAGAAATGTGGGCAAACCTTTCCCCAACACAGAGGAAAGGGGGTCAGACGCTGAGGAGGAGCCCCGATTCGTCGGGGCGACGGGAAGGGTCTGACTCCCCGAGCCTCGTGCAACCAGTAGTTGGCCCAGGCCGGATTTGCGTAAGGATACGCGGCCCGCATCCCGATAATTCATTGACAGGGCAGAGAGGATGGACTAACATGCAACACTTGCAACACAACATTCGTCATACTGCGAGAGATGAACCATCCGGCCTGTTGGCGCATATCCTGAATGTTCGAGTATTCGGACCGGTGGATTCCTGCGCTTGGTGAAGAACGGTTCCTTCTCTCCGAAACGGCATAACTGGCAGGAGACCGAACGATGGAAAAGTATTGCTACTTTTTCGGCGGCGGAAAGGCCGACGGCGACGCTTCGATGAAAGAGATACTCGGCGGCAAGGGGGCCAACCTGGCCGAGATGACCAACCTCGGCCTGCCGGTGCCGACCGGGTTCACCATTACCACGGCGGTGTGCGATTACTATGCCAGGAACAACAGGACCTTCCCGGAAGGCCTGGAGAAGCAGATTGCGGAATATGTCGCCAGGCTCGAAGACGGGATGCAGGCCCGCCTGGGCGATGCGCACAACCCGCTGCTCCTGAGCGTGCGCAGCGGCGCGGCCGTCAGCATGCCCGGCATGATGGACACCGTGCTGAACCTCGGCATAGATGAGAACGTCGTCGAGGGCCTGGCCGCGAAGACCGGCAATCCACGCTTCGTCTGGGACTCCTACCGCCGTTTCATACAGATGTTCGGCAACGTAGTCCTGGGCATGGAGCATGATGATTTCGAGCATGTGCTCGACGGCGTGAAGAGGAACGTCGGCGCAAAATTCGACACCGACCTCACCGAAAAAGACCTGCAGGTAGTTGTAGACAAGTACCTCGAACTCGTCAGGGAGAAGACCGGTCAGGACTTCCCCACGAATCCAAACGAGCAACTCATCCGCTCCGTGCGCGCCGTTTTCGAGTCCTGGAACAACAAGCGCGCCATCACCTATCGCCGCATAAACAACATCGCCGGGCTCCTGGGCACGGCAGTCAACGTGCAGGTAATGGTATTCGGCAACATGGGCGCGGAAAGCGGCACCGGCGTGATCTTCACGCGCAACCCCGTTACGGGCGCGCACGAGATATACGGCGACTACCTGATGGACGCACAGGGCGAGGACGTCGTGGCGGGCATCCGCACCCCGAAACACATCACGGAACTGGCCGGCGAGATGCCCATAATTTACAAACAGATAGAGGACATACTCGACAGGCTTGAAAAACACTACCGCGACATACAGGACGTCGAGTTCACCATACAGGAGGGAAAACTTTACATCCTTCAGACACGCTGCGGCAAGCGCACACCCACGGCAGCCGTGATAAGCGCGGTGCACATGGTCGAGCAGGGAATGATAACGCGCGAAGAGGCCGTCATGCGCATCCACCCCGACGACCTGGACAACCTGCTGCATCCGACGTTCAAGCCGGGCGTGGAGCGCAAGGTCGTCGCCAGGGGCATCAACGCCTCACCCGGCGCGGCGGTCGGGCAGGTTGTCTTCAGCGCCGACGACGCGGAAGAGTGGGCGAAAGAAGGCAAGAAGGTCGTACTGGTGCGGCGCGAAACCTCGCCCGAGGACGTCGGCGGCATGCACGTGGCCGAGGGGGTACTGACCTCCACCGGCGGCAAGGCCAGCCACGCCGCGCTCGTCGCGCGCGGCATGGGCAAATGCTGCGTCGTCGGCTGCAACGAGGTGGAAATCAGTTACAAGAAGAAAGAATTTACCGCAAGGGACGGCGTCATCGTGAAAGAAGGCGACTGCATCTCCGTTGACGGCGGCACCGGCGAGGTAATGCTCGGCCGGGTGGAGACCGTCGCGCAGCAGAACACACCGCAGTATGATATCCTGATGTCCTGGGTGGACGAGATTCGCCGACTCAGAGTCCGCACCAACGCCGACACACCCGAGGACGCCGAGGCGGCCCGCAACCGCTTCGGAGCCGAAGGCATCGGCCTGTGCAGGACCGAGCACATGTTCTTCGCGCCGGACCGCATCACCGCCATGCGAGAGATGATCATCGCCGAGAACCTCGAGGAGCGCGAAAAGGCGCTCGAGAAAATCCTGCCCATGCAGCGCAAAGACTTCATCGGCATCTTCAGGGCCATGGACGGCTGCCCGGTGACGATACGCCTGCTCGACCCGCCCCTGCACGAGTTCCTGCCGCAGGAAAAAGAGACGCAGCGAGAGATC
>JAUXGI010000268.1 GCA_030622295.1 Planctomycetota bacterium | reverse complement strand
CTGTCTCCGCCTGAGGCGGATTGCGGATCGGGGGAGAGGCTGCTATTTCCCGCCTCGCTTTTATCAGCAATTCTTTAATGCTCCCCCCGCCGCCGAGATGCTTGAAACTCAACCCTTTTCGTGGTACAGTCCGTTTCCTGGAATTTTCCTCCCTCGTTGTGTGATAGTGTTTTGTGCAAAAACACACCATGACATAAAGGGAGGGTTTTTTCATTATATCTGTGAGGAGTGCGGGTTAATCCCTTTGTGCAACTGTCTTTTCTTACATGTTTGCAATAATAAAACTTGCTTTGATTCTGGCGATTGTCGTCCTTTTGCTGCTTAGGCTGCGGGTCAATCTTGGCCTGGCCTTGCTGGCTGGATGCGTGCTGACCGGCCTTCTCTTCTGGTTGCCGCCCGTCAGGTTCCTGGAGATAATCGTGGCGGCGGTGGTCTCGGCAAATGCCTTATGCTTCCTGTTGCTTGTCATCTTGATAGTTCTGCTGAGCCACCTGATGGAGAAGAGCGGTCATCTGAGGCAGGTGGTTGAGCGCGTGGGCGACGTGGCGGGTTCGGGGCGTCGGCGGCTGGCAACACTGCCGGCCCTCGTCGGCATGCTGCCGATGCCGGGCGGGGCGATATTCAGCGCCCCCATGGTACATGCCGCGAGCGACGAAATGGACCTGTCCCCCGCGCGCAAGGTCGCCATCAATCACTGGTTCAGGCATATCTGGGAGTTCTGCTGGCCGTTGTATCCCGGGGTGGTTGCCTATCAGGAGCAACTGGGCAAGATGGACCTGACACTGGGGCGCGTCATCAGTTTTCAGTTCCCCCTGACGCTGTTCATGGTCTTGGTCGGGTTTCTGCTGTTGTTCCCGCATGACCTGAAAAAGCCCGTGCATCGGCCGGGGGGCCGCGCCTGGGCGGAAAGGATTTGGCGGCTGTTCGTCATCGGTATGCCGATAGTGATTGTGGTTGTAATCTTTGCGGGCCTGCAGCCGGTAGCGAATATGCTCAAATCCGGCGTGTCGGTGGAGAGCAAGGCGTGGGCGGAACAGTTGAGGACGCTCTTCGCACGCCTGCCCTTGTTGGCGGCCCTGGTTGTCAGCATCGTTTATGTAATCAGGGCGAACAAGATGAGTCTCGGGGACGTCGTTCATTTCTTTACCGGGCGCGACACCGCGTGGAAGATGTCGCTGATGGTGCTGGGCATCGTGGTGTTCGGGGCGGTCATCTCGCAGAGCGGAGCGGCGGCGGAGGCGGCGGAATTTTTCAGGATGCACGGCCTCGAGATATTCATTATTGTCGGCGTGCCGTTTATCATGGGCCTTGTAACGGGCATAACCGTGGCGTTTGTGTCAATCTCGTTTCCGCTGATTATGCCCCTGGTGTTCGACGACCCTCACAAACTTGCATACGCCGTCTTGGCGTACTGTGCCGGGTTCGTGGCGGTGATGATTTCTCCGGTGCATCTGTGCCTGGTGCTGAGCCGCGGTTATTTCAAAGCCGATGCGGCATCGACGTACCGCTATCTTCTCCCGGCCGCAGGGGCGCTTATGGCGGGAGGGGTGGCGTTGTACTTCCTGTTGCGGTTTGTCGGGGCATAGTCGCAGAATTCGGCCTGCCCTGTCGGCGCCAGCAATTCTTGCATGCTCCCGTTTTTCTTCTTTTTCTTGACTTGACGCGCTTCTGCGGCTAACATGTTGCGACTTTTGCTCTTTTAGGGGATTGCTGTGTCGAATAGGAAAAAAGCGGTTCAGAATAGTGTCGCCGTAAACAACTCTCAGCCGGCTGCCGAAGGTGCGGATTTGTTCGAGAAGTGCGATAACTTCGATGACGCCAAGCGGGTCATGCGGGCGGGTTGGTATCCGTACTTCCGGCCTCTCGAGTCCGGCCAGGACACGGATGTCGTCATTGACGGCCGCCATATAATCATGGTGGGGTCCAACTCCTATTTGGGTCTGACGTCGGACCCGCGCGTCAAGAAGGCCGCGATAGAGGCTATCAAGAAATATGGCTCGGGGTGTGCGGGTTCGCGCTTCCTCAACGGAACGCTTGACATACATGTGGAACTCGAACAAAGCCTTGCGGATTTCATGGGCAAGGAGGCCGCCCTTGTGTATTCCACCGGTTTCCAGACCAATCTGGGCGTTATCTCGGCCCTGGTGGGCAAGGGCGACCACGTCATCATAGACCGCCAGGACCACGCCAGCATACTCGAGGGTTGCCGGCTGGCCTACGGGATGACCAGGCGGTATCATCATAACGACATGGAAGACCTGGAGCGTATCCTGGCGGGCCTTCCGAAAGACTCCGGCAAACTCGTCATCGTGGACGGCGTGTTCAGCATGGAGGGAGACCTGGCCAACCTGCCCGACATCGTGCGCCTGGCCAGGGAATACGACGCCCGCATCATGGTGGACGACGCACACGGCATCGGCGTCATGGGTGAACATGGTCGCGGTTCGGCCGAGCACTTCGGCGTGGAGGAAGACATTGACCTCATAATGGGCACCTTCAGCAAGACCTTCGCCTCGCTGGGCGGGTTTGTCGCCGGCAAGGAATCGGTCATACATTACCTGAAACATGTTTCCCGTTCGCTCATGTTCAGCGCCAGTATAACACCGGGCAACGCCGCCGCGGTACGCGCCGCCCTGGAAATCGTCAAGAACGAACCGCAACTGCGTCATCGCCTCTGGGAGATTACGCACAAGATGAAGAAGGGTTTCAACGACATGGGCTTCAACACCGGCAAGAGCGAAACGCCCATTATCCCGGTTTATGTGGGTGATGATGCGAGAACCTTCAATATGTGCATGAGTCTGCACAGGGAGGGCGTGTTCGTCAACCCGGTCATTTCGCCTGCCGTGCCGCCCGGACAGGCGCTGATACGCGCCAGTTTCATGGCAAACCACACCGACGAGCAACTGGATTACGTGCTCAAGGCATTCGAAAAGGTAGGCAGCAAACTGGGCGTCATATAAGTAGTAAGGGCAAGGGTAAGGGTAAGGGTAAGGGCAAGGGCAAGGGCAAGGGCAAGGGCAAGGGCAAGGGCAAGGGTAAGGGCAAGGGCAAGGGTTTCAGGCGGCAGGTGAGTCGTGTTGCATCATTTGAAACCT
>JAUXGI010000233.1 GCA_030622295.1 Planctomycetota bacterium | reverse complement strand
TGGGCAACAACTTACTCTCACTCTGCGGAGTTGCGGGCCGCAACGGTGCGGCCTTCCACTGTAATGACAACCGAGACGGGAAAAAGTCTCAAACTTTTTTGGAAAAAATCGGCGAAAAATGCCGCTCAAGAGTGTAAGGCCGGGAAATGAAGGCAATTAGGAGGCAAAAAAAATTTCGGTTGAAATATCGAGGACTGCCATTTTGGCACTAAAATCGCCAAAATCGTCATAAGGGCGTGTAACGACTGAACATGAAAAGGGGACTGTCCCCTTTTTCTTCGGGGAGTCAGACCCTTTCCCGCCCCCCCTTGCGGGGCGGGAGCGCCTTCGCTATGACAAGGCAGACGATAAAGAGCAGCCCCTGTGTCAGCACAATCGTCGCGCCGCTGGGGATGTCCAGCTGGTAGGATGCCAGGAGTCCGACCAGCGCAGTTGATACTCCGAAGGCGACCGACAGCCGCGTCATCGCGGCGAACCTGTGCGCAAGCAGGCGCGCCGTGGCGGCGGGAATTACGAGGAACGCGGAAACCAGGACTATCCCGACCAGTTTCACCGCCGTTACCACGGTGACCGCTATGAGCACCGAGAGGAGATAATCATCCCCGCGTACCGGCAGGCGGTCCGCCATGGCCATCTCGCGGTCGAACGTCGTGTACGCCCAGCGCCCCCAGAAGAGCAGCATGACCAGCGCCACCGCCACAACCAGGAATATTATCGCCACATCCGTCCACGAAACGAACAGAATCGAGCCGAACAGGTACGCGAAGGCATCCACGGCAAACCCCTGGCTGAGGGAGAGAAAAACGATACCCAGCGCCATCGAGAGGGCGAAAAAGATTCCTATGACCGTGTCGGAAGTCAACTTTGTGCGGTCGCGCACCCAGGTAATGGCCAGCGCGACTGCCACGGTGAAAGGCACCGCGACCCACAGCGGCTCCGTCCGCAACAACATCCCCAGCGCCACCCCGCCGAACGCGGCGTGTGCCAGGCCGTTGCCGAGGAAACTCAGGCCCCGCTGGACCACAAACACACCGTAGTAGGAGGCGAGGAACCCTACCGCCACACCCCCCAGCAGCGCGCGCACCATGAATGAATGCTGAAATAGGTCAAGCATGACACCTCACTCTATTCTCGTTATGCAACAGGCAAAAGAAAGTCAGAAGTCAGAAGAAACGGGCAATCCGCCTCAGGCGGACAACAGGCAACGGGCAAAAGGCAACGGGCAAAAGAAAGTCAGAAGTCAGGGCAAAGGGCAAGGGCAAGGGCCGCCCGCCTCAGGCGGATGATCTCCGGTCTATTCATAGGCGAAGATTTTGTGGCCGATGTGCCCGTAGGCTTTCTGCAGATGCTCGTCGCGCAGCGCTTCCCTGGGAGGGCCGAAACTAATCATGTTGCAGTTAAGCACCATGACGCAATCGGCATGGTGATGCGCGACACCCCAGTCGTGCGTGACCATAACGATGTTGGCGTTTGCTTCGCTCCGGTATTCCTCGAGCGCGCCGTACAGGCTTTTTTTCCCGACCACGTCGACACTCGCGGCCGGCTCGTCCATGATGACCAGCCGCGGCCGCCGCACCAGGCCGAATGCGAGATACGCCCGCTGCAACTCGCCGCCGGACAGGCTCGCCAGCGAACGCTCCGCCAGGTGCGCCGCGTCAACCTGCCCGAGCGCCCTTATCGCGGTTTCACGCTCTTCTTTCTTAATGCGTCCCGGCCAGCGGCGGCGCAGCCCGCTTACCACAAGTTCTATGGTCTGAGCCGGGAAACTGCGGTCCAGCGTCTTTATCTGCGGCACGTATCCCACCCAATCGGGCGGAATGGCGCCGCACGGCTTCCCGTACAGGTGAAGCGAACCGGCAGACGGTTTCACCAGGCCCAGCATCACCTTCAGAAAGGTCGACTTCCCCGCCCCGTTCGGCCCGACGATGGCCAGGAAGTCGCCTTCTTCCACCTGGAACGTGATGTCACGCAGGACCGGCTGTCCGTCGAATCGCACGGTGAGGTTTTTCGCTTCAATCGCACGCATCTCTATTTCAAGGCCTCCAGCAGAACCTTCGCGTTGTACCTGAGCAACTCCGCGTACGTGCCGCGCCCCTCGACGCCGCCCAGCGGGTCAAGCACAAACAACCCCGTCCCCGTCTCCTCGGCTATCACCCTTGCCGGGGCCTCGGACAACTGCGGCTCGGTGAAGACCGCCTTCACGCCTCTCTCTGCGACGACCCTCTTCATCTTCCTGATATACTCCGCCGTGGGCTCCTTGCCGGGAAAGGGTTCGACCACGCCGGCCATCTCCAGCCCGTAGCGCTTCAGGAAATACCGCAGAGACGGATGAAACAGAAACACCGCTTCGCCCTTCACCGGCTGGAGAGTCCTCTGAAATTCCGCGTGCAGCGCGTCCAGTTCCCCGCTGAAGGTCTCGGCGTTTGCCCGGTATGTTTCGCCGCCGTCGGGGTCCAGTTCACACAACACTTCCACCAATCCGGGCAGCATCGCCTTCACCGCCAGTGGGTCCGTCCAGAAATGGGGGTCGATTACTCCGCCGCCGTGGCCGCCGTGACCATGTTCCGCCATACGCAGGCGATACTCCGCCGGCAGCAGTTCCATCAGTTCTATCTTCCTTGCGGCGGAGAAACCCGCCGCCCAGGTATCGAGCCCCTTGCCCACGTAGACAAGGGCGGAAGCGCCCTGCACCTTGCGCGCGTCGGAGGGGCGCGGCGCGTATGCGTGGGGCGAATCGCCGGACCCCAGCAGGCATACGACCTCGGCCCTGTCTCCGACAACCTCCTCCATAATCGCGGCCACCGGATGGATGGTTACAACATAGACGATTCGACCATCGTCGGCGGAAGAGTCCTGCCCGCCGCAGCCTGCGCCGAGACTTCCGAAGAGAAAAGCGAGGGAGGACATAATGATAATATTTCTCACTTATTTGCCCCCCTGCATTCTGAGCAAATCCCGTACACCTCCAGGTAATGACCCTCGATGGAAAACCCCGTCTCCACGGCCAGGAGCCGCTCCAGTATGGGGATTCCGCAGGCCGCAAACTCCACCACCCTGCCGCAGCCGCGACAGACGAGGTGATGCACGTGCCCCGGCGTACAGGCGACGAACCGGTGTTCGCGCCTTTCGTCGTGGATCCTGCACAGGAAGCCCATCTCCTCCAGCAGCGCCACCGTTCTGTAGACGGTGGCGGGGCCGACACGTTTTTTCCTGAGGGCCTTCGCCGCCTCAACGAGCGAAAACCCGCGCCTGCTGCGGGCGAACAGATTCCACACCGTCTCCCTCTGCCGGGTGAAGCGCAGCCCCGCCTCGCCGAACCTGCTGCGCAATGTCTCAATTGATATATTCTCGGTCTGTTTCATAACTGATAAATTTTACCAATAACGGCCGCCAATGTCAAGCCGAAACGCGGCGAGGCGGCAGAGACGCAGAGAAAATACAGTAGGAGAGTAGGAAGTAGGAGGGTAGGAGAGGGA
>JAUXGI010000037.1 GCA_030622295.1 Planctomycetota bacterium | reverse complement strand
CGGTTGTCATACAGTACAACAAGCGCGACTTGCCGGACACGGCGGACGTACAGGCCATGAACACGGCGCTCAACGCCGGCGGCTGGCCGCACTTCGAGGCCGTGGCGGTGGAAGGACGCGGCGTCATGCCGACGCTCAAAGCCGTCTCGGCGATGGTCCTGGAAACCCTGAACACCAGGCACCGGAAGACACGCCGTCCGGGCCGGCCGACCACGGTTAAAACACCCGCGAGGAAAATCACTGCCAGACGGACAGTAAAGGCCGGCTCCGGACTGATTGGGGCTTCGGCGACTGCGCCGCATCCCGGGCCGCCGACCGCGACGGTTTCCAGACCTTCGCCGCGCGCGGGAATCGGCGACAGGCGGCGTTCTTCTGATACGCGCTGGGTGAGGAGTTCACAACCGGCGCCGGCGCAACGGAGCGCGGTGTCACTGCCTGAACAACCGCGTGTAAAAAATGCAAGCAAGATATGGCTTGCCGTCGGAGTAGCCGTGGGCGCGGCAGCCGCCGTCTCGGGACTGCTGCTCTTTCTTCTTTGATTACTCAAGTTGGCCGAGCGTGCGTCACCGTAGACGGAATTGCGAATGACACAACAGGCTTGATGCGGGTTAAGAAATGACAAAGGAATCGCGTAAACTCAGCCACGAAACCATTGTCCCTGGCAGGAGGATGCAATGAGAGCGGAAGACGAGTTGAAAGCAAACCGCCTTGTTTTCTATGAAAACGATATCAAGCGTGCCGACAGGGTGCTCGAAGAGTTCCTCAAACTGTCCGGTGCCAGACTTGCCCTGCTGGTGGACACAGAAGGCCACCTGGTCACGCGCCAGGGGGCGCCGGTCGAATTCGACATGGACAGCGTCTCTGCCCTGGTCGCGGGCAGTTTCGCCGCCACAAAGGAGATGGCACACTGCCTGGGCGAGGAAGAGTTCAGCATCATGTTCCACCAGGGCAAGAAGGACAGCATCCAGTTGACGCTGGTCGGTGACCGGGCGCTGCTTGGCATCGTCTTCGACGAAGAAACCACCATCGGCATGGTGCGCCTGTACGCGCAGGAGGCAGCGCGCAGGCTGGCGGAAATCTTCGAGAAATCAGACAAACAGCATCCTGACGAAGCCATGATGACGCAAGAGTTCACCGACAACGCAAAGGATAAACTCAGCGATATCTTCGGCGAATAGCACCCCGGCCTCGCGGCGTTCCGTCGATGGACATCCGTGGGGCACAGGAATCCCCTGCCCGGATTGCGATATTGAAGTACAAGGCGCCCGTTCGCACGTGCGAGCGGGCGCTTTCAGTCCGCATTTCTCACCACGATTTTTCGGCGTCAAGGCAAGCGACCGACAAACAAAGTGTTACGACCGGGTGCTCCTCGTCACGGAATAGACACTATGTCCGGCAAACTCAGCGTAAGCCGCGAGGGGGTCAGACGCTGAGGAGCCCCGACTTGTCGGGGCGGGAAAGGGTCTGACTCCCCGAGCCTCGCGGGTCAGCAGGTGAATTCCCTGGAGGAAAAGACGGGTATGTGATGCATGGCCACATTGGCAACCAGGCCCAGAAGGATGAAGGAGGAGAGCATTGACGAGCCGCCGTAACTGACCAGCGGCAGGGTCATTCCCGTGACGGGCATCAGGCCCATCGTCATGCCGACGTTGATATACACCTGTGCCGCCAGCAAGCCCACCACACCCGCTACGATTAGCCTGCCGAAAGGCTCCCGCGTCCGCAGCGCAATTGATATGCTCGCCGCAAACAGCGCGAGGTAGAGCAGCAGCAATCCGCCCGCGCCGACAAGCCCCCATTCCTCTCCCACGACGGCGAAGATGAAGTCCGTCTGGTCATACGGGAGCGCCTCCATCCAGTTCTGGCTGCCCTGTCCGAGGCCCTGGCCCGTCAGGCCGCCGGAGCCGATGGCGATCTTCGACTGGACCAGTTGATAACCCTCTTGGAGACTGGTCCGCTCCGGGTGCAGGAAGCCGGTGAGCCTCTTGCGCTGATAATCCTTGAGACCGAAGAAGTACAAGGGCGGCAGCAGGGCGAGGCCGATTGCCGCGGCAAGTCCCAGGTGCTTTACGCGCGCGCCGGCTGAATAGAGAAGCGCAAAGAGAATGGGTATGAAAAGCAGCGCAGTGCCCAAATCCGGCTGCCGCAGGATAAGAACCGTGGGAACCAGGGCAAGGCAGAAAGGAACGGCCAGTTTCCGTGCGCGGGACAGGTTGTCGCGGTACATGAGGTACTTCGCCAGTGCCAGCACCACGGCTATCTTCATGAACTCGGACGGCTGGAGTTTGAAAAACGAACCGAACGGAATCCATCGCCGCGCACCGTTGACCGGCGGGAAAAGATAGGACGCCAGAATCAACACCAGGCATACGGCATATATAAGATATGCGAATCTGCCCAGTTTCATGTAATTCGGCACAAGCAGGGCGACAAAAACGGCAGCGCCCAGCGCCATCCAGACCACCTGCTTGTAAGGGTCGGCCGTGAAGTCGTTCTCCTGCGCGCGGTACGACGCGCTGAAGACGAAGACAACACCGTAGGCGAGTATCGCACACATGATGACGACAAGCGCCCAGGGGACACGCGACAGTTTTTTCCGCATCATGGTCATATCACGAAAAGGGGCCAGCCCCCTTTTGTTGCAGTTTTGCTAATCCTCATGAATCCTCATGGAAGTATGCCCTCAGTACCTCCCTTGCGACGGGACCGGCGGTGTCGCCGCCGTGGCCGGCGGTTTTCTCGATGACAACCGCTATGCATATCTGCGGCCTGTCGAAAGGCGCGAAGCCTGCGAACCAGGCGTTGTTGAGATTGCTGTTGGCGATTTCCGCCGTGCCGGTCTTTCCGGCGACCTCAAGGCGCTTCATGCGCGCGTGCCTGTACGCGGTGCCGCCCCTTTCGTTGACCACCGCCCACATGCCCCGCCGTACCGGTTCGAGGCGGTCCTCCCGCAGCCCCAGGTCGACCGTCTCAAGGTTCGCTTCGGGATACAGCAGGACGTGAGGTGTGACGAGTTTGCCGCCGTTCGCTATGGCAGCCACCACACGCGCCATCTGCAGCGGCGTCACAAGCAGCGGCCCCTGGCCGATTGCCATGTTGGCTATTTCCCCTTCAGTGCGGGGTTGTACCAGGTTTCCCGCCGCGTCTCCGATTTCGATGCCGGTGTGCCGACCGATGCCGAATCGCTCGGACCATGACCTCAGTCTCGCGCCGCCCAGACGGCTGGCGGTTCGATAGAAGAATATGTTGCACGATTTCTTGAGCGCGTCACGCAGACACATCGGCCCGGTCGGGGCGTGATTGCGGCAATGGAATACGGTGTTCGGTCCCAGGCGAATGCGGCCATGACATTCATACCTCACGTTCTCGAAGCCTTCTATCTCGTGAACGGCGGCGACCGCTTCTAGAATCTTGAAGGTGGAGCCCGGCGCGTATTGTCCTCTGACCGCGCGGTGCACAAGCGGCGCATCCTCGTCCGACCTCAGCAGGTTGTAGCGCTCCAGCCTCCGGAAAGTATTGAGGTCATAACGTGGCGCTGAAGCCAGGGCGAGGATTTCCCCGTGGTGGACATCCATCACGACAACCGCGCCCTTCAGCCCGGCCAGTGCGTCTTCCGCGGCTTTCTGGAGATGGATGTCGATGGTAAGCGTGATGTTGCCGCCGGGCTGCGCGTCGCTCCGTCCCAGGGTTTCCCTGCCGTCGCGGACCAGCGCCACCAGCCGCGCGCCGGGGCACGGACGCATTTCGCCTTCCAGAGCCCTCTCTACGCCCGCCCTGCCGACCGGCTGTACGGCGAAGTAGTTCGAGCGCTCGAGCGTCCTGTATCTGGCCGGGCCTATGACTTCCACGAGGCCTTCGGCAAAGAAACCTTCTTCTTCCTTTGCGCGGTATTCCTCCTGAGACAACTGGCCCAGGTAGCCGAGGACATGGCACGCACTCTCGCCGAAGGGATAATGCCTCTTGGAAGAAGAGAGGACCTTGACGCCGTGAATGTCCCCGGCCTCAATAATGACCGAATCCCTGACAGAGGGTTTTACGTCGGCTTCGAGGACGAAGTCTCCGGCGGCCTGCCGGTCGAAGATGCGCAGTCCTCCGGTGCCGAAACGGGCGCGGATGTCGGCGCGAGCCTGTGCAAGAGTTTCACACATGCGAACCACGTCCACCAGTTCCTGTGCCTCCTCGTCGGAGAGTTTCAGCATGTTCCTTCGCGCCAGCCACCTAAGATGCCGCTGCATGTCTTTTGCCAGGCGGTCGCGTATTCCCTGCGGGCCGTAAATGCGGTCGCGTATCTCTCGGGGTGTTCGGTGCATGGCGCGGGCGAGGATGTCGATTGTCTCCGCTTCCGCCTGCGGACTGCGTGTGCAGATTAAGCCCGGGATGATTGCGATGTCGTAAGCAGGCTTGTCCTGGGCGAGCACCAGTCCGTTGCGGTCAAAAATGGCGCCCCGTGGCGCGCGGGTGACCTCGATGCGCACGCGCTTGCCGTAGGCGTCCTTGAGGTAGCGGCGGTGATCGAATATCTGCAGGTGCGCCAGACGTCCCATCAGCACGCCTGTGCCGAGCGTGACGACAATGAGCAATATCTTAAATCGGTTTCTACGCATTTGCCAGTGAGTGTTCTGCCACGAAGCCGAGTATGCGGTTGAGCCGGGTCAGGCCCGCCAGGACGAAGGGTGCCAGAGCCGCCGTCCAGAGGGCCGTAACGACAACCCCGCTTATTAGAGCGCCGCCGTCGGCGGCGTGGTATTGAACCATGACCATTGCAGCCGCGGCCGCTTCAACGACAGCGACCCCGGCCAGGGCCAGGGCGGCCTGGCTGAGGGGGTGTTCCTTGAAAACTTTTTTCCGCAGGTAGACGAGGAACGCGGCGAGCCCCGCAAAGAGAAACGCGTAGACTCCAAACCTGCCGCTGGAAAATATGTCGAAGGCGATGCCTGCAATCCAGGCGGCAATGACGGCATCGCGCCTGGGCGCAAACAGCGCCGCATACAGCGCCACCAGGAACAACAGATTCGGCGAGGAATCCAGTACGCGCAGATTCTCCAGTACCGCCACCTGGAATGCCAGGCAGAAGGCTGTCAGCAATATGTAAGCGCTCTGTTTCATCTGTCGCGGCTGTTCTCTGGAGTTGGGAGTTCCGAGCGAACTTCGCCGGGCCGGTCGGTCAGGACGAGAACCCGGTCTATCCCCTCGAAGTCAAACGCGGGGGCCACTTCAATGAGATGGTGCAGGTCGTCGCGCTGCCGGGACAGGCTGTTCACGTGGCCGATGACCAGGCCGCGCGGGAAGCGCCGGCCGTAGCCCGATGTCAGGACGACGTCGCCTTCCCTCACACCGACCTGTTGCCAGATAAATCGCAGGCGCGTGCCGACCAGCAGCCCCGCGGCGCGGTCGTCGGACGGCCGGGCGGTGTTGCCGGTCTCCGCCGAAACGATGTACGCCCTTATCTTCAGGCGCGGGTCGCCGAGGACTACGACCTCGCTCATGGCGGGTCCTACGGCGTTCACGACACCCACAAGCGCCTCGCCCCGGACGACCGGCATGCCTTCGCTCAATCCGTCGGCGGAACCGCGGTCTATGTACACGGTGCGGCGGAGCGGCCCGGTGCCGCCCTTGAAGATGATTGCAGCGCCGACGACGTTGCCTTCTGAAAGGCCGTATCGACGGCGGTTTTCCCGAAATGCACGGTATGCGTCCAGGGCGTCTTCAGCGTCACTGAGTTGCCCCCTGAGTTTGTCGATTCGTCCGCGCAGGCGTTCGTTTTCTTCGACGAGCGCCGCCTCGCGTTCAGAAGAGGGGGAACTGAGGAGCGAGTTGACGGTTGCCGCGAGCATGCGCCGCCCTTCGCCGACGGGCCTGAGCGGTGTGGCAGCGAACATCCTCAGCCTGCCGGTCATTGCCGGAGGCAGGAGTATCAGCAAAAGCGAAATGGCAAGTGGCAGGATGGTGGTCAGGTTCTTGCGCATGGTCGCACGTGTTCGGCGGCCGTCTTGCAGGCCGGCTTAATCGCAACAAAAAACAGAGGCACCCTGCATGGGTTTTGTTCCCCGCTGCAAAAGCGCGTCCGGGGATGGCCTCTGCTCGCATCTATCTCCATGCTCCCGCGTGCGAGAGCGGTCGCTTGCTTACATGTGGTCTTCGTTGCTTTGCAGTATCTTCGCCAAGAGGTCGATTTGCTCGAGTATCTCCGCGGTGCCCTTTGCGACAACGGTCAGGGGGTCGTCGGCGATTGTCACCGGTATGCCGGTCTCTTCCATGATGACTTTGTCTATGCCGCGCAGCAGTCCTCCGCCCCCGCACAAGAACATGCCGTTGTCCACCAGGTCGCCGGCGAGTTCCGGCGGCGTTTTCTCCAGCGTTGCCTTGACGATGTTGATTATCAGTTCGACGGGCTCGCGCAGCGCCTCCCTGATTTCCTCGGAATTGATGACCGCTCTTCGCGGCAGGCCGGCGATGGAATCCACTCCCTTGACTTCCATCGACAGTTCCTCTTCGAGCGGGTATGCGGAGCCTATCTGCACTTTGATTCTTTCGGAGGTCTGGTCTCCGATGAGGAGATTATAGGTACGCTTGATGTAGTGTTTGATGGCCTCGTCCATTTCGTCGCCGGCGACGCGGATGCTCTCGGAGGTGACGATGCCGGCGAGCGATATGACGGCGACCTCGGTGGTACCGCCGCCGATGTCAACAATCATGTTGGCCGTCGGTTCTTGCACGGGCAGTCCGATGCCGATGCCCGCGGCCATGGGTTCTTCGATGAGGTAGACCTTGCGTGCGCCGGCCCGTTCGGCGGAGTTGGTGACGGCGCGCTTTTCAACGGCGGTAATGCCGGAGGGGATGGAGATGACGACGCGCGGCTTGACGCCCCACTTGCGGTTGTGCACCTTGCGCATGAAGTAGCCGAGCATGGCCTCCGTGATGTCGAAGTCGGCGATAACGCCGTCTTTCAGGGGCCGGATGGCCACGATGTTCTCGGGGGTTTTGCCCCACATCTCTTTTGCGACGAGACCAACGGCATTTCCGTTGAGCAGGACGTGGTTGGTGCCGCGTTTTACGGCTACGACGGAAGGTTCACTCAGGACAATCCCTTCTCCGCGGACGCAGACAAGGGTGTTGGCGGTGCCGAGGTCTATTCCCATGTCAAGGGAAAAGAGACCGAGCAATTTGTCGATGAGCATATTCCCCTCTCAAAATATGCCGTTTCGTTGATTGGATTCGGCGCTTCGTGGTAACGGGCTACCACGCTAAGAAGCAGATGACGGCGGCAAGCGCCGTGAACACGGCGGACACGACCAGCATGATGGTGGTCATGCCTCCCGCGCCGCGCGCTTCGTATTCGTCCTCGGCTATGTTAAAGAAGTCTTGTTCGGGTGTCTGCATGTTGTCGGGTTCCAAAAGCGACACGTGCCGTCCATGACGCGTCGCGTTGCTTTCAGTATGCTAGAAATCCTGCACTGTCGCGGTATCGCCTTTTGTGATTTCCTTTCCGTTTTCTTCCCAGTCGATTCGCGCTATGGAGGTTTTTTCGCTGATCTCGATTATTGTTACGCGGCCCTTCAGGCCTCCGGTGCTGCTCCACACGTAGAGTTTAATTCGCATCGCCAGACCGTCTTCCGTGCCTTTATCCAGCCCGACGATGGCCAGGCCTTCATCGCGCTTGACCTCCAGCACCGTGCAGTCAATCTTCCGGACGCGCGGTCCGTCATCCTTACCATCCTCAGACTGCTCCAGTATTCTTATTCGTTCCTTAAGGTCCTCGATTTCCTTGTCTTTATTGGGGACAGTAACGTTCTTGTAATTGTCAACATCGCTCTGCAGGCCGCGGTTTTCTTCCCGCAGGTTTTTGTTGTCCTTTGTCATCTCGTCGAATTTCTCGGTCAGGTCGTGTATGTCCTTTTGCAGACCTTCCAGGCGGACCTTGAAATCATCTATCATCTTTTTCTGACTGCCAATCCGGTCATCCTTTTCCCTGGTCTCGGCTTTAAGTCCTTCGTTTTCTTCTTTCTTTTTCTGAAACTACT
>JAUXGI010000376.1 GCA_030622295.1 Planctomycetota bacterium | reverse complement strand
GCATGCAGATATTGCACAACGTGGTTATAGACATCCTGAAAAAAAACGGGTACACGAAAGAAGACGTGGCATGGGTTATCCCCCACCAGATGAATATGCGCATAATCGAGGCTTCCGCCAAGCGTATGGATACACCGGTCGAAATGTGGTATACCAATATCGAGAAATGCGCCAATACATCGGGGGCCACTATACCGATCGCGCTGGATGACGCCGTGCGCGACGGGTCAATCAAGAAAGACGACCTTCTGGCAATGGTGGCCTTCGGCGGGGGAATCACCTGGGCGGGCGCGCTTCTCAGATGGTAGGAAAATCAACTTCAAATGGATTGATTTGAGATGACGAAAACTGGATTACTCTTTCCAGGACAAGGCGCGCAAAAGGTCGGCATGGGCAAGGAACTCTATGACGCCTCGCCTGCGGCCAGAGCGGTATTCGACCGCGCCGACGCCGCTCTCGATTTCAGCATCTCGGCAGTCTGCTTTGAAGGGCCGCAGGAGAAACTGAACCTCACCGACATGTCGCAACCGGCCATCCTCACCGCGAGCATTGCTTCGCTCGCGGCCATGAGAGAGCGCGGGGAACTGGACGAGGGCGCGGTCGTGGCCTGCGCCGGATTGAGCTTGGGCGAATACAGCGCCCTGGTTTACGCGGATGCGATGGATTTCGAGGACGCGGTTCGGCTGGTTCACAAACGCGGCACCTACATGCAGGAAGCCTGCGACGCCCGGCCCGGCGGAATGCTTAGTTTACTAGGGGCCGACATAGAGAAAGCAACTGCCATCTGCGAAAAGGTGAAAACCGCCGGAGAAATAGGAGTCTCCAACCTTAACAGTCCCGGCCAGGTGGTCATCTCAGGCGAGATTGCCGCCATCGACGAGGCCGAGAAGGCGGCGGGGGATTTTGGCATCAAGCGGGCAGTCAGGCTCAGAGTGGCCGGAGCCTTCCACTCGTCCCTGATGGCGCCCGCCGGAGAAAAACTGGCGGACGCAATCAAAGAAGTTGACATTCGTCGGCCGCGCGTGCCGGTCGTCTCGAACGTGACCGCACAACCCCACGGCGAGGCGGACGCTATCGCCGACCTCCTCGTGCGGCAGGTCAGCAATACCGTCCGCTGGGAAGGTTCAATGCGCTGGATGCTCCAGCTGGGGGTGGATAAGTTTTACGAGTTCGCCCCGTCAAGGGTACTGGCCGGGCTGATGAAAAAAATCGCCCCGGACAGGGAGGTTGTTGCGCTCTAAGCGGTCCGACATAAATATTGAGAAACAGGTGCGGATGGGGACTGTCCCAGAATTACGGCCCCGACAATCATCTGAAAATTACAATGAGAGTCGGGGCGTAGATTCGGGACTGTCCCCGGAGCCGTTCGATTACTATCGCCGTTACTAACATCAAGAAACTTATGCCGGACCGCTTAGAAGAGGGACTTTGACAGATGATTGACCTGAAAGAAAAGGTGGCGGTCGTTACGGGCGCGTCGCAGGGCATAGGCCGCGAGATTGCGCGGGCCATGTCGGGCGCGGGCGCGGCCATAGTCGCCGCGGACATAAACCCCGAACCGCTGAAGGGCCTCATCGAGGAAATTACATCCAGCGACGGCAGAGTACTGCCCGTTGCAGCGGATATCACGAAATTTGAGGACTGCCGCAGCCTGATGGATGCCGCCGTGAAGGAATTCGGCAGGATTGACATCCTTGTCAACAACGCCGGTGTCACGCGCGACAACCTTATCCTCCGCATGAAAGACGAGGAGTGGCAGTTGGTCATCGACACGAACCTGAAAGGCTGCTTTTATTGCATGAAGGCGGCGGCGCGCACGATGATGAAGCAGCGCGGCGGCAGGATAATCAACATCGCGTCGATTTCCGGCCTGGTAGGCACCGCCGGCCAGGCGAACTACGCGGCGTCCAAGGCGGGAGTGATAGCGATGACAAAGACCGCCGCCCGCGAATTCGCCTCGCGCGGCATAACGGCCAACGCCATCGCACCCGGTTTCATCGAAACCGACATGACCCGCGCAATGGGAAACGAAGCAAGAGAGAAAAGTCTGGCCATGATCCCGCTCGGCAGAGCGGGACAGCCCTCCGACGTGGCGAACGCGGCCCTTTTCCTTTCCAGCGACCT
>JAUXGI010000169.1 GCA_030622295.1 Planctomycetota bacterium | reverse complement strand
TTTTCCAGTATGACTTCCTTCTTGTGTTCGAGTTGCCTGTTGTCCGCCTGAGGCGGATTGCCTGTTGCCGTTTGGTGAATCGGGGGTCTGACCCCTTTGTGTGTTATTGGGCAGGGGGGGGGCTTACCACTCTCCGTCGGAGGAGAGGTACTGGTCGATGGCCGTGGCGGCCTTGCGGCCTGCGCCCATGGCCAGGATGACCGTGGCGGCGCCGGTGACGATGTCGCCGCCGGCGAAGACGCCCTTCTTGCTGGTCTTGCCGGTCTCTTCATCAGCGACGATGAGGCCCCACTTGTTTGTCTCCAGGCCGGGCGTGGTCTGCTGCACCAGCGGGTTGGGGCCGTTGCCGATGGCGACGATGACGCAGTCGCATTCCATCCGGAACTCGCTGCCTTCTATCGGCATGGGCCTGCGGCGGCCGGAGGCGTCCGGCTCGCCCAACTCGAAGCGTATGCACTCGACGCCGTTTACCCAGCCCTCATCGTTGCCCAATATCTTGACCGGTGAGACGAGGAAGTCCATGATGATTCCTTCCTGCTCGGCGTGGTGTATCTCGTCTTCCCTGGCGGGCATTTCCTTGCGCGAGCGGCGGTAAAGTATGCGCACCTCTTCGGAGCCGAGTCTGAGGGCGCAGCGGGCGGAGTCCATGGCCACGTTGCCGCCGCCCAGCACGACCGTTTTCCTGCCGACGAATATCGGCGTGTCGGACTCGGGGAACTTATAGGCCTTCATCAAGTTTGTGCGCGTGAGATATTCGTTGGCGGAGAGGACGCCGTTGAGGTTCTCGCCGGGGATGTGCATGAAGAGCGGCAGTCCGGCGCCCGTGCCGATATAGACCGCGCCGTAGCCCTGCTCAAAGAGTTCGTCTATGGTGACGGTGCGTCCGATGATGACGTTGGGGCGGACGTCCACGCCGAGTTTGCCGAGGTAGTCCACTTCGGACTGCACTATGGCCTTGGGCAGGCGGAACTCCGGGATGCCGTAGACGAGCACGCCGCCGGTCTTGTGCAGGGCCTCGAAGAGCGTCACGTCGTAACCTATCTTTATAAGGTCGCCGGCGCATGTAAGGCCGCCCGGGCCGGAGCCGACGATGGCTACCTTCTTGCCTTTCTTCGGAGGCGGTTCCGGTATTTTTATCGTTCCGCGCTCGCGCTCCCAGTCGGCGGCAAAGCGTTCAAGCGCGCCGATGTTCACCGGGTCGCTCTTGACGCCCAGGATGCATTTTATCTCGCACTGGTCTTCCTGCGGGCAGACGCGCCCACAGACCGCCGGGAGGGTGTTGGTTTCCTTTATCTTCCGGGCGGCTTCGTCGAAGTCGCCGTCTCGAATCAGCGCGATGAACTCCGGTATCTGCACTTCGACGGGGCAGCCTTCGACGCACTTGGGCTTTTTGCATTGCAGGCAGCGGCTTGCCTCCAGTTGAGCCTGCTCGGGCGTGTAGCCGAGGGGCACTTCGTTGAAGTTGCGCCCGCGCTCGTCGGGGTCCTGCTCGCGCATCTTCACCGTGGGTATCTTGTTGCCCTTTTTCAATTCCGTCATTTCGTCCTGTTTTCGATCTGTCATTTCATCTTGTCTCCGAGAGCGCATTCGTGCTCGTATTTTTCCATGGCTTTCGCTTCCTGCTTTTTGTACACCGACAGGCGTTTCGTCAACTCCTCGAAGTCCACCCTGTGGCCGTCGAACTCCGGGCCGTCGACGCAGGTGAACCTGGTCTCGCCGCCGACGGTGACGCGGCAGCCGCCGCACATCCCGGTGCCGTCAACCATTATGGGGTTGAGGCTCACGGTGGTCGGCAGGTCATGCTGCTTCGTCACCTTGCACACCGCGCGCATCATCGGCACCGGGCCGATGGCCACCACTAGGGCTATCTTCTCTCCGCGTTCGATGACCTGCTCCAGCACCTGCGTCACAAAGCCGTGGAAGCCGTAAGTGCCGTCGTCGGTGGAGACGAGCAGTTCGTCCGAAAGACCGCGTATCTCTTCTTCCAGTATCAGCAGGTCTTTTGTGCGGGACCCGATGATGGATATTACCCTGTTGCCGCCCTCCTTCATGGCCTTGACGATGGGATGAAGGGGCGCCACGCCGATGCCTCCGCCGATGCAGACGACGGTGCCGAACCGCTCCACGTGCGTGGGCATGCCCAGCGGCCCGACCAGGTCGTGAATCTCATCGCCTTCCTTGAGGCGGGACAGCGCCCAGGTGGACTTGCCCACCGCCTGGAATATGAGCGTGATGGTGCCCCCCTCGGCGTTTGCATCCGCGATGGTCAGAGGAAAACGCTCGCCCTCTTCGCCCACCCGGAGGATGACGAACTGGCCGGCCTTGCGCTTGCGAGCGATAAGCGGCGTCTCCACTTCCATGCGGAACACGTCTTTAGACAACGCTTCCCTTTTGACGATTTCGTTCATAGGTTAAGTCTCCTGATGGGTTTCGACAGCCCTTTGTGATGTGGCCAGAGAGGATTCATGTTAGCAGTTCTGTTTGTGCTGCGCAACCAAATTCGCCGAAAGAAAAGCACGCTGCCCTGCTACTGTCACCTAAAGGGGTCTGACCCCTTTAGGTGACAGTAGAGTAGCACGGGTCAGTGCGGGTCAGGATTCGGGGAGTGCGAACGTGGCCTTGTTTCCCTTCCACCATTTTTTCCATTTGTCCTTGTCGTAACTGGTGAAATCCCGGCCGGTGATGCGGCGCAACTCCTTTGCGGCGGATGTGCGCACGTAGGCGTCCCGGTCGTCGAGCGCCCCTATGAGCATGGGTATGATTTTCTTGTCGGGTATCCGGCCGAGGAGTTCGACGACGATCTGGCGTATTCTGTGGTCTTCGTGTTTGAGATAGGTGCGCAGAGTGCCGATTACACGGGGGCCCAGGCGCACTATCTCCATGCCGCGGGTCTGCTTCACCAGCCAGTTGTCCTTCTTTATCCCTTCCAGTATATCCTCGACCTTTTGGGCTATTACAAGGTCGCTGACGTAGCCCAGTTTGCGCAGGATGATGTTTGCGCGCCAGACGACCTCGGCGTCGCTGCTTTCATTTATTGCCTTCGCGAGGTGGTCGATAGCCGGCTCGCCTATCTCAATCAATTCCTTCGTGGCGTTCTCACGGACCTCCCAACTGTCGTCTCCCAGTTGCTCGATGAGTTTGAGTATGCGGACGAGTTCCGGGTCCTTTTCGCGCAGCACTACGGTGATTTCGTTGGATACGACCGAACCTTTCCATGCGTCGAAGCCGACTTTATCCGCGCCCATCTTGTTCACGTAAGTAACCTTAAGCCGATGTTCGCCGGGGGACAACCGGACGTAATCGCGCACGTCTATCTTGACCCCGTAGTACCCGCCCGGGTAAAGAACCGCCGCGGGATGTTGCCGCAGGGTAATCGTTCGGTTCTCCTCATCCTCGCGAATCAGCGGCGTGAAAGCGCCGTCCTCGAAGTGGAGAAGGAGATGAAACACAAAGAAGTCGGCGTGGTCCGCTATGAGAACCGATTCGTCGCTCACATTCTCTATTTCCAGGGTCAGGTATATCGGCTCGTCTTCGTTGAATTCCTCTGATTGAGTCGAAAGGCGCAAGGCGAGGACCGGAGGTTCCCCGCCGTCCCTTTCATCTGCGAGCGCTCTCCCGCATGGCAGGAGGAATGCGGCGGACGCCAAAAAGGCGGCAATGAAAATACGCATTGCGAGTCTCCAGATTGTGTGTAAAAACGGCGAAATTATTCCGTTGTCTTAGACGCCGGGCAGGGCGGAAAGTTCCGGGAAAAGGCGGCTGGGGCGCGTAACCGGTGTGGGGCAAAGGGTTATGGCACAAAAAAGCGCGCCAACGCACCCTGCGGTGCGATTGCGCACTCATAGTTGACCCTGAATACAACTGGTTCTCAGGTTTTTGTGAAAGATTTTTTTTCAACGCCCTGCTGGAGACTAACTCTTGTCCGAATCATCGGTTGCGCCCTGCACGCGCAAGGTGGGTAATTCTTCTGTCATGCTGAATTTCCCTCCCTCGGCCTCGTCATAGAACTTCCTGCGCTTGCGATACATCCGCATGAACCTCATGCGGACAGCCTTAAGTGCAGCCGCTACAGCCTGTTGCGTAATACCCAGGGCGCTGCCGATATCCGCCTGCTTCATGGTCTCGCGGTAATACAGGCGCACTATCTCCTGCTGCCTGGGCGCCAGCAGGTCTTCGTTATCAAGTATGAGATT
>JAUXGI010000197.1 GCA_030622295.1 Planctomycetota bacterium | reverse complement strand
CGGATACCGCCTGCGAAGTTATGTGAGACGAAAGGAAAAGAGCCGCCAGGGGCGGCTGACTCCCCGTCCAGCTCGATCCGTCCGACCCTGCGCCGACATCGGTGAGTGTCACCACAAGAAAACAAGCGGAGTCAACAACACCCGGCCTTGCGGCCAATACATGGAATGAACCTTCTCGAAAATGCCACACCCGCCCAGCGCGAAGCGATAACGCACCACGACGGGGCGCTGATGATACTGGCCGGCGCGGGTTCAGGAAAAACACTGGTTATCACTTCGCGTATCGCGCGTCTTATCCACGACGGCGTGCCGCCCCGCAACATCCTGGCCATCACATTCACCAACAAGGCCGCCGCCGAGATGAAGGAGCGCATGGAAACGCTTTTGGGCCGGACCAGTGCCTGGATTTCCACCTTCCACTCGATGTGCGCGCGCATCCTCCGCGCCCATGCCGACCGGCTTGGCTTCACGCGGGACTTCATCATTTACGACACGGACGATACTCGCTCCTGTATCAAGTCGCTCATCAAAAAAACGGGCCTGGACTCCGCGAGTTTCAACCCGCGCGTCTTCGCCGGGATTATAAGCCGCGCCAAGCGCGATGCCATCACGCCCGACGACTTCGCCGCGTGCGCCTACGGCCCTGTCGAAAAAGCCGCCGCTGAACTCTACCCCCAATACGAGCAGGCGCTGCACTCGAACAACTGTATGGACTTCGACGACCTCCTGCTCATGTGCCGCAGGCTGCTCAGGGAGAATAGCGACATCCTGCAAAAATACGCCGACCGCTTCCGATACATTTCGGTAGACGAGTTTCAGGATACCAACCCGATACAATACATGCTCGCCAGGCTGCTCGCCTGCAAGCACAAAAACATCTGCGTCGTCGGCGACCCCGACCAGACCATTTACACCTGGCGCGGCGCTACGCTGCAGAACATCTTCGACTTCGAGAAAGACTTCCCCGGCGCAAAGGTCATAAGGCTGGAACAGAACTTCCGCTCCACGAAGAATATCCTGCGGGCCGCATCCGAACTCATAAAACACAACGTCATGCGAAAGGAAAAGACGCTCATAACCGACAATCCCGAAGGCGATGAAATCACTGTAATGGAATCCGGCGACGAACAGGATGAGGCAGACAATGTGGCGCGGTTTATCCGTGATTGCGTGGACGGAGGCTGCGCGCACCACGACATAGCCGTACTCTTCCGCGTCAACGCGCAATCCCGCGCCCTGGAAGAGTCGATGCTCCATCACAACATCCCGTACACCATCGTGGGCACGGTGGCGTTTTACCGCCGCAAGGAAATCAAGGACATCCTGGCATACTTGCGCCTGGCCGTTAATCGCGACGACGCGGTCAGTTTCACCCGCGCCGTTAATACCCCTCCCCGCGGCATGGGCCGGGTAACCCTCGGCAGAATCTCCGACATCGCATCCCGTGAAGGCGTCACCGTGATGGACGTGCTCGCCGGCAAATCCAAAGAGTCGCCCCTCTCAAAACGCCAGAAGCAGAGCGCGAATGCATTCTGCGGCATTATTGAAAAGATTCGAGCCATGCACGACAAGCCGGTAACGGACATTGTCATGGAAGCCGTGCGCCTGTCCGGCTATCAGCGGCGCCTCGAGGACGGCCGCGACGACCGGGCCGACGACCGTATCGCGAACATGGACGAGTTAATCAACGCAGCGGCCGAGTACGGCAGGCAAAACGAGGAGGCGACCCTGCAGGACTTCCTGGAACAGGTGGCGCTTGTTTCCGACACCGACCGCTGGGACGAGAAAGCAGACCGCGTCACGCTCATGACCCTTCACTCCGCCAAGGGCCTGGAGTTCCCGGTCGTGATAATCTGCGGCCTGGAGGAAGGACTGCTGCCGCACATGCTCTCGATGGAAAGCCCGGACCAGATCGAGGAAGAGCGCAGGCTGTGCTTCGTAGGCATGACGCGGGCGATGAAGCGACTGGCCCTCACGTATGCCCGCCGTCGCGCCGTCTCCGGCCGCTACCATGACCGCATGCCGTCTCGCTTCCTCAATGAAATCCCCGCAGACGCGGTCGACATCCGGAAGACCGCCGCAGGGGAACCCGACAAAACGGACGGCGAGCTCGACGATGACCCGGGGGGCTTTTCCGGAGATCTCGGATTCAAGGGCGGTGACTACGTGCAACACGAGCACTTCGGCCCCGGGCGCATAATGAGCCTGCAGAAACGCGGCAGGCTCACACACGCCAGAATATTCTTCGAAGAGGCCGGCGAGCGCACGGTAGTCCTGCAATATGCCAACCTGAAACGGGAGGAAGGCTGGTAGTACACCGTCAACCTTAACACTATGGGTTGAATACCGTGTGAGGGCTTTAGCGAGGGGGGCAGACGCCGAGCCCGTGTCATCACACGGGCTAACCGACAGAAATGACGTACACCCTTCACGCGCCTTCCTCTGGAACATACCGGTCAATCGTGGTAGAATCAGGCCGCTATGGTTATCCTCACAATAATCGAGAAGGGCCGGGAAAAGCAATACCTCATGCCCCACAGCCTTATCTCCATCGGCCGTGCGGCTGACAACATCATCGAAATAAAGGACACCAAGTCATCCCGCCATCATTGCGAAATCCAGAAAAAAGGCGAAACCTACCACATCCGCGACCTGGACAGCCACAACGGCACCCTGGTCAACGGCGTCCGCGTACAGAAAGCGGAACTCAAGCCCGGCGACAAAGTCAACATCGGCCTCACCACCATCCTCTTTGACATCAAGCCCGAAATAAATGAGGAGCAAGACGAACAGACGACCCTCCTGGGCTACTACGGCACACTGAAGGAGAGGGACGGCCTGCAAAAACTGCTCGAGGTGTCGCTCCGCCTGGCGGAACTGGACCTGAAGAAACTGCTCGCAACGATACTGGACAGCGCCATCGACGTGACGGGAGCGGAGCGCGGATTCATTATCACGGAAGAAGACGAGGTGATGAAGGTAAGGGTGGCGCGCAACATCCGCAAGGAAGAGATGGCAAAGGCCCAGCAGCAGATTAGTTTGAGCATCATCAAGGAGGTGCGCAAGAAAGGCGTGCCGGTCATTTCCGACAGCGCCGTGGACGACAAACGCTTCAGGGATGCGGCCAGCGTCCACGGCCTCAACCTCCGCTCAATCATCTGCATCCCCCTGAAGGCCCGCGACGAGGTGCTCGGACTGGTGTACCTGGACAACCGGTTTGAAAGCGGCGCGTTCGCAACCGCCGACCTGCAACTGCTCCAGGCATTCTGCAACCACGTGTCAATAGCGCTGGAGAATGCGCGGCTCTACGAGCGCGTCAGGCGGCAGAGCGAGCAACTGTCACAGGTCAACCGCGAACTGGGAAACACCGTCGCCGAGCAAACACGCGAACTCGCCATCCTGGGAAAAGGCACGCCTGAAATCTCGCGCCCGCTCAAATACGATTACAGCAGCATCGTGGGCACGAGCGAGGCAATGCTGGATGTCTTTCAACTCCTCGACAGGGTAACGGACTCCCTCGTGCCGGTACTGGTCCAGGGCGACAGCGGCACCGGCAAGGAACTGGTCGCGCGTGCCATACACCACAACGGCCCGCTGAAGGAGCGGCAGTTCGTGATCCTGAACTGCGCCGCTCTGCCGGACTCGCTCCTGGAAAGCGAACTGTTCGGTCACGTCAGGGGAGCCTTCACGGGCGCCGACAGGACTCGCAAGGGACTGTTCGAAATAGCAGACGGCGGGACCCTGTTCCTGGACGAAGTAGGCGACATGAGCCCCGACACGCAGTCCAAACTCCTCCGTGCCGTTGAAGAAGGCGAAATCAGGCGCG
>JAUXGI010000143.1 GCA_030622295.1 Planctomycetota bacterium | reverse complement strand
CGGCTTTCGCCAGCCTTGTGCGCAGCGCGTCGTCTTCGAGCAGTCTCATTATCGCTTCGATGAACTGCTTTCTGTTGTTGGACTCCAGGAGCAAGCCGTTCTTTTCGTGTTCGACAAATCCCGGCAGACCGCCCACCCTTGAGGAGACAACGGCCTTTCGCGCGGCCCATGCCTCGAGCACCACTATGCCGAACGTCTCGTACGTTGAAGGCAGGGCAAAAACATCGCATGCCGCGTAGGCGTCGGCCAGTTCTTCGGAGTGCGGCGAAACACCCGGCGCCACGACTACTCGTTCATTCAGGCCGAGTTCGCCCACGCGCTGCATCATCCTGTCGTGATAGGCGGGGTCTATTACGGCTCCCAGCATGACCAGCCGCGCTTGCGGAAAGCGCTCCAGGAGCGCCGGAAATATCTCAACCAGGAATGCCTGGTTTTTCTGTTCCATTATGCGCCCGACATTGAGAATGACGGGGTCCTCCGCTGTGATTCCGTGTTTCAGGCGGAACGCCGCACCGTCGCCGCGCTCGAAGAAGGAAATGTCCACGCCGTTGGGTATGTGTTCGACGCGCACCGAGGGATGCTGCTCCGCCATCATTTCATATTCCCTGCGCCCGACGCAGAAGATGGCGGAAGCATCATCGAAGACCTTTCGCGAACCGAGCAGCATCCCGAACGGTTTGCCCCAGTCGAGCGTCCCTGCCGTGTAGTTGCGGTGGCGCTCGGAGACGTGTTTCGGGATATCCGCGACGCCGCCGTGGATGCTGACGACATACGGTATCTTGCGCAACTTCGCGGCGGTGCGCACTATTCCGCCCAGCCGGTAGGCCGTGTGACAGTGTATGAGGTCCAGCGGCTTTTCACGGAGCAGTTTATACAGTGCGGAGAAAGACAGGAACGGGCCGCCGTCGCGGTCCATCAACGCACGGTTTTCGCGCTTCAGCCCCAGGTAGGGGTAGAAGTACGCGAATCGCTCCACGGGCAGACCCTCGACGGTCGTCTTGTCGGGTATGCCGGAAATGCGCGGACAGAGAACCTTGAACTCATACCCTCGTCCGGCCAACTCGCGGCTGGTGTGGAAGACGACTGTCTCGGTACCTCCCCACTCATTCGCGTCGAAACGTCTCAATACGTGTGTAATTCGCTTGCCCATACATGTCGAGTCCTTTTACATGAAGCGGCTGCCGCGGCCCAAGCAGGAGTTCAAAACTAATGAACGGTATGCCGGTTTCTCAACCACGGATTTCACGGATTATGACGGATTTCTGCGCTCCAATTAGTGGCTTGACCCGCCTCAGGCGGATCGGGGCGGGAGAGGGTCTGACTCCCCGAGCATCGACTCTGGCACTCTCACGTCGTCCAGGCTCCCGCCGCTGACGACCCTGTCATAAACCTGCGTGAGCCTGTCCACGATTGCCTTCCAGTCGAAGAACGCGCGGACTTCGTCATAGCCGTTGTCCGCAATCTTCTTCGCGAAGTCGGTGTCGGTGAGAACCCTGACTATTGATTCGACCAGGCCCCCGACGTCGTGCGGTTCAAACAGCAGGCCGTTCTTCCCGCTGGTGACGAAGTGCGGTATGCCGCCGATCCTCGACGCGACGACCGGCTTGTGCGCCGCCCACGCCTCCAGCACGACAATGCCGAACGGCTCGTGCCGGGTCGGCAGTGCGAACACGTCGCACGCCGCATACGCGTCTATCAGGTCGTTTCCGTCGGGCGGCAGGCCGGGGATTATCTGGGCGTGGTTTTCAATGCCGTTCTTCTTCAAAGTCTCGACTATTTCGTCGTAGTACCTCTGCACGGTAATCGAGCCGACGATGACGACATGGGCATCCGGAACCTTCTTCAATACGTCCGGCAGGGCCTGTGCCAGGTGTAACTGGCCCTTTTGCGGGTCGATGCGGCTGAGGCAAAGGATGATGCGCTTTCCCTCGAGTTTGAATTTCTTGCGGAATCGCTCGCCGACGCCGCTCGCAAACCGTTTTGTGTCGACGCCGTTGGGCAGGTACACCGCGGTCGTGGGTGAAACCCGCTTCACGACTTCGTCGTGTTCCGCGTAGCCCACGCTCAGGATTGCTGCGGCGTCGCGGAGTATCCGGCGGATGCCGAAAAACAGTCCGAAAGGTTTGCCCCAGCACAGTGCCTTTCGCTCCGGCTCCTGGAAGAGGGCGAGTTCCGCCGGGGGAATGGTGAAGTGCCCCCCGTGCAGGGAAACCACGTAGGGAATTCCGCGAGTTCGGCAGGCCTTGCGCACCAGCGCGCCCAGGCGGCCCATCGAGTGTAGGTGGACCAAGTCTACCTCTTTCTCGCGCAACAGGCGCCTGAACATGGAGAACGATATGGGACTGCCGCCCTTCATGTCCATTTTGTGGCGGGCTTGCTCGCTGAGAAAGAAGTAGGGATAGAAATACGGGAAGCGTTCGATGGGCAGTCCGCGCACTACCGCCGGCCCTGGCTTGTTCAGGGCGCTCGTGCAGAATACGGGCGTGTCATAGCCGCGCTCAATCAGGCGCATGCAATAGTTATATATGACGGCCTCGGCACCGCCCCATTCCTCTTCAACGATTCGCCTCAGTATGTGTATGACTTTCATGCCGGCTCCACGGAACAACAGACTCATTAACCCATATTACACGAGTCGTCTCAAACAGGCAAACTCTTTCCCCTTCTGTCACCTACTGTCACCTAAAGGGGTCAGACCCCTTTAGGTGACAGTAGAGTAGGGGCATGCACCCGGCATGCACGCGGGGCATGGTTTGTGTTTGTATTTGTGTGGGCGTCTGCTATAATTTTTCGGCCTTTCCGGCGTGATACCGGAGTTGAAGATTGAAGGATAGACTTGAGAAAATACTCGCGGAGGCGAAAGCCGCCGTTGAAACAGCGTCCACGGCGGACGACCTGGAAGCGCTGAGGGTCAAGTACCTCGGGCGAAAGGGCGTTTTTCGCGACATCATGGCGGGACTCTCCGAACTGCCGCCCGGGGAGCGCCCTGCGGCCGGGCAACTGGCAAACAGGGTGAAGGGGAAAATCGCCGCGCTCATCGAAGGGGGCAAAAAGGCGCTCTCCGCCGCGCCGAAAGCCGCAGAGGTATTGGACGTAACACTGCCCGGTCGGGCGCGTCCTTACGGCACGTTCCATCCCATCACCCGCGTCACGCGTGAGATAAAGCGGATATTCCACCAACTCGGATTTGAATGGGTGGAAGGCCCCGAGGTGGAGGATGAATGGCATAACTTCGACGCGCTGAATATTCCGCCCGATCATCCGGCCCGCAACGAGACGGATAACTTCTACATCAGTGACGACCTCATCATTCGCTCGCAAACCTCGTCGGTGCAGATACGCGTGATGGAGAAACAGAAACCGCCCATACGCATCATCGCGCCGGGGCGCGTCTATCGACCGGACACCGTGGATGCGACTCACCACTATTTCTTTCACCAGGTTGAACTGCTGATGGTGGACAGGGGCCTGACGTTCGTGGATTTGACAAACATCATCACGCTTTTCGTGCAGGGGCTGTTCGGGCCGGACGTTAAAGTGCGGATGAGACCGTCGTATTTTCCCTTCACCGAGCCCAGCGCCGAGACGGACATCTCGTGCGTCTTCTGCAGGGGCGCGGGCTGCAGGATATGCAAGGATACCGGCTGGCTGGAGATGGGCGGCTCCGGCATGGTCGACCCGAACGTCTTCGAAGCCGTCGGAATAGACCCGGAAGTTTATACCGGACTCGCCTTCGGGTTCGGCATAGACAGATTCGCCATGCTGAAGTACGGCATCGACGATATACGCCTGCTGACCGAGAACGACATCGGATTTCTGAAGCAATTCTGACACGAGCGATGAAAATCACGCTAAACTGGCTGAAAGACTACGTTGATGCGGGCATGCCGCAGGAGGAACTCCTGGGGCGGCTCTCCGCGGTGGGGCTGAACATAGAGGATACGCGGCCGCTCGGCGACGACCTGTACGTTGAACTCGAGGTCACCAGCAACCGCCCCGACTACCTCAGCCTCATCGGCATCGCGCGCGAGGTCGGCACGCTGAGCGGCAAGCCCGTCACGATACCATCGGTTGAATACAGATCATCCGCGGAAAAGGTTGGGGACGCTGCGTCCGTCGAAGTCCTTGATTCGGAACTCTGTCCCCGCTACACCGCGCGGGTAATCAAGGGCGTCAGGGTCGGCCCCTCGCCCGACTGGCTGCGCCGGAGAATCGAAGCGATAGGACTGCGGGCCGTAAACATCATCGCGGATATCACGAACTACGTCCTGATGGAATGCGGCCAGCCCCTGCACGCCTTTGACTGCGACAGGTTGAATGAGGGGCGTATCGTCGTCCGCCGCGCGAAGGCCGGCGAAACGATTACGGCCATAGACCGGAAGAAATACGAACTGAAGGACGACATGCTCGTCATCGCCGACGCCGCCCGCCCGGTGGCCGTGGCCGGCGTGATGGGCGGCCTCGACACCGAGGTGGGCGACGGCACGACGACGATATTGCTGGAGAGCGCATATTTCGACCCGCCGAGTGTG
>JAUXGI010000125.1 GCA_030622295.1 Planctomycetota bacterium | reverse complement strand
CTGCTGTATTGCGAACTCCTGCGCGGGGGGGCATGCGTAGAGGAGTTACTGGCGGCAAACGACGCAGTTGTCGCGCGTACTCAGGTACGGGTAATCCGCACGAAACTCTACATCGACGGCGAGTACATCGCCAGGTACGTGAGCGACGGTCTCATAGTTTCCACGCCGACGGGTTCGACGGCGTACTCTCTTTCTTCCGGCGGGCCGATAGTCGAGCCGGGCATACAGGCGTTTGTCCTGACGCCGGTCTGCCCTCACACGCTCTCGGTCAGGCCGCTGGTGGTTTCCTGCGAAAAGGCCATCGAGATAGAACTGGACCGGGACTCGCCCGAGGCATCAGTGACCATCGACGGCCAGGTGGTCTATATGCTGGAGCGGGGTGACAGAGTGCGCCTTACAAAGTCGCCTTATTACTTCCAGTTAATCGAGCCGAGGTCCCGCAGTTACTTTGGGACCCTGCGCAAAAAACTGAATTGGGGAGGACAAATCAACTATGCCGCCAAATGACAAGCCATACATCGAGATTGTGGCGGACCGCTGCAAGGGATGCGAGTTGTGCGTTTCCGTCTGTCCGAAAGACTGTATCGAGTTGGACACCGGCGCGGTAAACGTCAAGGGCGTAAACCCGGCGAAATATGTCGGTGGCTGCGTCGGCTGCGGTTCTTGTGTGCAGGTATGCCCAGATGTCTGCATCGAACTCTACAAAGAAGAAAAAGCGAAAAAAAGCGCTTGAACAAAAACATTCCGGGAACAAAGACATGAAGCAATTAATGACAGGCAACGATGCAATGGCCGAGGCCGCCATACAGGCCGGCTGCAGGTATTATTTCGGCTATCCGATAACCCCGCAGAACGAGTTTACGGCGTACATGGCGCGGCACATGCCCCAGGTCGGCGGCACCTTCATCCAGTCGGAGAGTGAAATCGCCGCCATCAACATGGTTATGGGCGCTTCCGCCGCGGGGGGCAGGGCCATGACCTCTTCCTCCAGTCCGGGCATATCGCTGAAGCAGGAGGGCATTTCATACATCGCCGGCGACCAGTTGCCCGCGGTCATTCTGAACGTCGTGCGCGGCGGTCCCGGGCTGGGCAACATCGCCCCGGCCCAATGCGATTACTTCCAGGCCACCAGGGGCGGCGGCCACGGCGACTATCGCTGCATCGTCCTGGCGCCCTCGACGGTGCAGGAAGGGACGGAACTCATTCAGGACGCCTTCGACCTCGCCGAAAAATACCGCAACCCGGTCCTCATCCTCAGCGACGGCAGGATGGGCCAGATGATGGAGCCGGTCGAATTCAAGCCCCGCCCGAAGGTCGAGACGCCGCCCAAGGACTACATACTCACCGGCAAAAAAGGCCGCGAACGCCGCATCATCAGGTCGCTCTTCCTGAAAGAACCGGAACTCGAAGCCTGGAACAAGATAATCCAGGAAAAACTGATGAAGATAGAGGAAAATGAAATCCGCTACGAGACCAAAATGGTCGAAGATGCCGACCTCATCCTCATCGCATACGGCACATGCGCCCGGAACTCAAAAGAAGCGTTGCGCACACTCCGCGAGAAGGGCCGCAAGGTCGGCGTGTTCAGACCCATTACGCTCTGGCCGTTCCCGTATTATGCGCTCAGCGAAGTGGTCAGAGGGGCCAGGGCCGCGCTGGTTGTCGAGATGAGCGCCGGCCAGATGGTCGAAGACGTTTATCTCGCCGTCAAGGGGACCAGGCCCATCTTCTTTTACGGACGTATGGGCGGCATTGTGCCTTCCGCTACGGAGATCGTGCAGCAGTCCGAAAAGATATTCACAGAAAAAATGTGAGGTGTTCATGCAGACCACGAAGAGTCATCCGAAATCACTCTTTCCCGTTTCGACACACTACTGCGCCGGCTGCGGCCATGGAATAGTACACAGGATGATTGCCGAGACGTTCGACGAACTCGGCATCCAGGACCGGACCATAGGCGTGGCTCCCGTTGGCTGTTCGGTTCTGATGTATAACTACATCGACGTAGATACCATCGAAGCGGCGCATGGCCGCGCGCCGGCCACCGCAACCGGCCTCAAGCGGGTGCGGCCCGACTGCATAGTCTTCACCTACCAGGGCGACGGCGACCTGGCATCCATCGGCACGGCGGAAATCATACACGCCGCAAACCGCGGCGAAAACTTCACCACCGTTTTCATCAACAACGCAATCTACGGCATGACCGGCGGCCAGATGGCGCCTACGACGCTGATAGGCCAGAAGACCGAAACGTCGCCTTATGGTCGCAAGTCCGAGAACGAGGGCTACCCCCTAAGGGCCTGCGAGATGCTCGCCACACTGGAAGCGCCTTACTACATCGAGCGGGTAAGCGTCGCCACACCCGCGAAAATCCGCAAGGCCAAGAAGGCGATATTCAAGGCGTTCAAGTACCAGGTGGAGGGCCGGGGTTTCACGTTCGTCGAGGTCGTCTCCACCTGTCCGACCAACTGGGGCATGTCGCCGACCGACGCGATGAAATGGTCGGAGGAATACATGGAAAAGGCCTTCCCCCTGGGCGTCTTCCGCGACAGGGGCGCCGAGAAAGATAAAACTGAAACAGGAGCGGATAAATGAAAGAAAAAATCATATGCGCCGGCTTCGGCGGCCAGGGCATCATGTTCCTGGGCAAACTCGTCGCGTTCACGATGATGCACGAGGACAAGCACGTCACATACATCCCCTCCTACGGCCCCGAGATGCGCGGCGGTACCGCCAACTGCAACGTGATTGTCTCCGACGACGAAATCGACTCGCCCATGGTGGACGAGGCCGATACCGTCGTTGTCATGAACCAGCCTTCCTACGAGAAATTCAAGGATGCCGTGAGACCCGGCGGACTTCTCCTGGTCAATACTTCGCTTGTCAACGTTACCAATCCGCCGGAGAACGTAACGCTCGTGGAGGTCCCGGCGACCCGCATGGCAAACGAGATGGGCAACGTGCGCCTGGCGAACATGATAATACTGGGTGTCTACAACAAGATAAGGGAACTGGCCGATACGCAGAAATTCTTCGACGCGTTCCCCGCCTTCCTCGGCGGCAAAAAGGAGCGCTTCATACCCATAAACAAAGAAGCGGTCAATAAAGGTATAGAGTTCTATGAGACGACCTCGTAAGTCGTCGCTGCCACCGTGGCTCAAGAAGAACCTGCCGCGCAAAAGCCGCTCCATGGCCGTCTTCAGGCTGCTGGAGCGGTTGAACTTGCACACCGTGTGCGAAGAGGCAAAGTGCCCCAACATGCCGGAGTGCTACGGGCGTGGAACGGCCACCTTCATGATACTGGGCAATATATGCACGCGGGACTGCCGCTTCTGTGCCGTGCCCGGCGGGCGGCCGGTGCCGGTTGACAAGGATGAACCGCGACATGTTGCAGAGGCGGTCGTCGCGCTGGGGCTTCGACATGCCGTGGTAACCTCCGTCACGCGCGATGATTTGCCCGACGGCGGCAGCGCCCATTTCGCAAGAACCATCGCCGAAATCCGCGCACGTTCAAACGCCGCGATAGAAGTGCTTGTTCCCGATTTCCGGGGAAGCGAAGAAGACATCAAGCGCGTCGTTGCGGCCCGCCCCGACGTCTTTAACCACAACGTCGAGACCGCCCCACGCCTCTATGCGACAGTGCGCCCGCAGGCGGACTACCAGAGGTCTCTCGAGGTTCTGCGTTGCGCAAAGGAATCGCATCCGGAAATCGCAACCAAGTCGGGACTGATGGCGGGCCTGGGTGAGACACGGGAGGAGGCGCTGGACGTTCTCCGGGACCTGCGCGCGGCGGGTTGCGACTTCCTGACGATAGGCCAGTATTTGCGCCCGTCGAACGCGCACCTGCCGATTCATCGTTTCGTCAAGCCCGAAGAATTCGACCGGCTGGCCGGGGACGCCCGCGCCATGGGCTTCGCCGGGGTCGCTTCAGCGCCTTTTGTGCGCTCCTCCTACAAGGCCGGCGAAATGGCCCGGAAGGCGAAGATGATCGGGCCTCAGGACATCGCCAACAGAAGCGCCGCGCCGGAAGGAAGAGGATGAAAAAGATTCTAATCTGGCTGCAGAACAACGTAGCGCCGCATGTAGGCCGCTTCATCTTTTGGTTGCTGATGCTCACCGTCAGGGTGCGCGTCATAAACCGCAAACACCGGGAATGGCAGTATTCCCACCGCAAGAAGACCGGCATTTACTGCTTCTGGCACGGCAACATGCTGGTTCCCTACCACGCACACCGCAATCAAGGCGTTCACATCGTAATCAGCCGTCATCGAGATGGAGAGTTGATAAGTCGCGTGGTGGAGAGGGGGGGCTACCTGCCGGTGCGCGGTTCATCAACACGCGGCGGCATGCGCGCCATGAAGGAGTTGCTCCGACTGGCCGGGGAGGGGGACATCATCGCCTTTACCCCTGACGGCCCACGCGGCCCCGCCCGAAAGTTCAAGGACGGGCCGGTTTACCTCTCAAGGACCGCCGGCGTGCCGATTTACCTGATGGGTGTCGGCTTCTCGAAATGCTGGCGGATGAAAGACTGGTCGGGCCTGAAAGTCCCCAGGCCGTTTTCCACGGTATCGGCTTCTTACATCGGCCCGTACCAGGTGCCGTCCGACGCCGGCGAAGAAAAACTCGAGCAATGGAAAGAAAAATTGAGCGAGGAACTCGACAAGGCCGACGCCGAGGCCGAGCGCGTCGCAAAACTGAAAGAATGGAGCGAGTAGTGCCGCCCGCCAGGAGAGATTACGGGATAGCCCTGGAAGAAGCCTGGAAAGCGCTTGAAAACGCTGATATCCCCGAAAGGGTAACAAGCGCCGGTGCGAAGATGACGACGGACGGGAAAATACTGCTTGATTTCCTCGGCGCAACGCACGAGATTGACGTCAAGAAGAGAACGGTCATGCGCGGCGGCGAAGACGTCAACATAATACGCAAGATTCTTATCCTCCATT
>JAUXGI010000229.1 GCA_030622295.1 Planctomycetota bacterium | reverse complement strand
GGTTCCGGAGGATGATTTTGCGGTTGTCGAAAAAGAGCAAGCCCTTAATCGAGTTGGCGTATGCGGCCAGGGCGACGATTGCTATCGCCGCGACGCAGAGCGCGGTAACTCCCGGGCCGCGGGTACGGTGGGGTGTGCGCTGCGGCCTGGCGGGTTTTTTGGCCTTTGGGGAGCGCCCGTCTATTTCCCTTATTGCGGCTTTCACCAACTTGACGTCGATACCGAGCCGGCCGGCTATCTCCTGCAAAGGCAGTTTTTCCAGGTTGCGCGCGATATACTTTTTCTGACTCTTGTTCAGTTTACCCCCGCCGGGCATTGTTCCTTCCCAAACATGAGCAAAGGGGGGATGACTATGAACTGCAAACTATAGCCCACAGGCTTGAAACTTGATGCGTGAAACCTGAAACTCTTTCTCTATTGCCCCCTGCCGGCTTCTCAGGGGTTTAATATCTTCGAGTGAGTCTGCTTTTCGTGAGTGATTATGCGGTGCCTGTGGCTGCTGATTCTTGCACTGAGGAGTATCAGCAGCAAAAAGAGCCCCCCGGCACCCGCTATGAATGCGTACTGAAGGGCTTCGCCGACCTCAGCGGCCAGCGCCCCCGCCAGCCAGGCGTTTGTGGTGTCGGTTCGCTGGTCGGCGTCCACCGCGGCAAACACGCTTGTAACCTCCTTGATTTCAACTCCTGCCGCATCCTCCCTGTTCTGGAACTGCGGCGACTCCAGGTCCATGAGCAGGTCGCGAAGGCTGAGGAGCCTGGCGTCCGATTCCGGACTACCCCCGTTGATTCTCCTCTCGTTTTCCGTATGGGCGATGACCTGCCGGGTCTTCCGAATCTGCTCACGAACGGTGGCCGGCACATCGGCGAGAAGTCGGTCCCTTTCTGATTGCGCGTATATGCCGGTGACTGCCGCCAGTGTTGCGCAAAGCCCCAGGACTATCATGCCGAATATCCGAAGCCGCCTGTCGCGATGAAACGCCCTGAGACTCACCAGGACCTTCTCGGGAGGTATAAGAACCCTGCCCAGACAGGACAGGCACTGAACGGTGCTGTTGGCTTGCTGCTTCGTGACCTTTACGGTCGCGCCGCACTTGCACAGGAGATTTGTCCGCATTTCCGACTGCTCTCTTGCCGTTACCCACAAGACTGAACGGGACGGGCTTTAACCCGTCCCTTCACGTAAAGACGCTTTTTCAATGTTGCAATGTCGCACCTTATACGCAATACCTCCGCCGTTGTGAGGTCAGACTACCATGCCGCCGCCCAGTGCGGTCTCGGCCTTTTGTCTGAGTATGCTGATGCTTCGGGCGTAGTCGTCGGTGCCGAAGACCGCCGTGCCCGCGACAAATATACTCACACCCTTCGAGGCCGCTATGCCGACGTTGTCGGGGGTTATGCCGCCGTCTATCTCTATCGGCATGTCCGGCCGCATCTGCAAAATCTCCTCGACCTTGTCAACGGCCCGCTCCATGAAGGCCTGCCCGCCGAAGCCCGGGTAGACGGACATGACCACTACGAGGTCGATGAGGTCAATCACCTGGCCGACGGCGGATGGAGGCGTATCGGGATTGAGCACGAGACCGATTTTCACATCCCGCCCGAGTTCACCGGCGGTCATTTCGACCTCCCGGATTACGTAGCCGGGGTTTATGTCCGCCTCGACATGGAAGGTGAGTATGTCGGCCCCCGCCTCGACGAATCGAGGCGCGTACTTCAGCGGGTCGGCTATCATCAGGTGCACGTCAAGCGGTTTGGCGCTGTATTTCTTCATGGCCTTGACGACACCCGGACCGATGGTGATGTTCGGGACGAAGTGTCCGTCCATGACATCGACGTGCAGCCAGTCTGCGCCGGCCGCTTCGACGGCCTCGATTTCCTCCTTCAGCCGCGCGAAGTCCGCGGAGAGGATGGAGGGGGCGATTATTGCCTTGCGCGTGTTCAATTGACCGCTCCAAGTCGTGATTCGGGATGAGGGATGAGGGATGAGTGAGAAACAAGGTCACTCTGCTTTCGCTGATTTCTCTCCCATCGCTCGCTTCTTACGCCTCCTGAGACTTGTTATCAATGCATTAAGCATCTTGTGAACGTCCAGACAATCCTTTATCCTTTCGCGAGACGCTTTCGCAGTACAAAGGGAGGCGTCCCGCGCCTTGTAGTACCAATTCTCGGTTTCAGCACATGAACGCCGTGCAATCTCAAGGAATCTAATATACTCCCTGGTGCTGCTGGAAGCAAAGCCTTCAGCAATGTTGGCACCAATTGACGATGTGCTACGTAATACTTGCCGTGCAACTACCTCCGATGCCAGCCGGCTTCGCGTCCCGGTATTCTCAAAATCTCTGAACACATCGAGAAACAGGGTGTGGGAACGCCTCCACACGTCCAGATCCGTAAAATGTCGAATCGGCCTCCGCACAACTGATTCACTCATCCCTCATCCCTCATCCCTTATTACTAAAGGGCCGCCGCCTTCGCTATCAGGTCGCAGACCCGGCAGGAATAACCCCACTCGTTGTCGTACCAGCCGAGCACCTTCACCATGTTCTTGCCCATGGTTATTGTCGCCAGGGAATCATAAATGCACGAATGGGTGTTGCCGAGGATGTCGGAGGAAACGATGGGCTCGTCGCAGTACTCCAAAATACCCTTAAGTCCGCTGGTCTCCGAGGCGCTCTTGAAGGCATTGTTCACGGAGTCAACGTCAACCGGCTTGCGGGTAACGGCCACAAAGTCGGTGATGGAGCCGCAAATCACGGGCACACGCAGCGCCAGTCCGTTGAGTTTTCCGTTAGGTTCGGGGGTGACCTTCCCCACGGCCTTTGCGGCGCCGGTGGTGGTGGGAATGATATTCTGCGACGCGGCGCGGGCCCTGCGCGGGTCCTTGTGCCTGCGGTCCGTCACGCGCTGGTCGTTTGTGGCTGCGTGAATGGTGGTCATCAGCCCTTCCTCAACTCCGAACTCGTCGTTCAAGACCTTGACCATCGGAGCAAGGCAGTTCGTGGTACAGGAAGCGTTGGAGATAATCTTGTGTTCCGGCTTCAGCGCTTCGTCGTTGACGCCGAGCACCACCATGGCGTCGGGGTCGTCCTTGGGCGCAAATGTGAGCAGAACCCGCTTCGCGCCCGCGTCGAGGTGTTTCTGTATCCCTTCTCTGTCGCGCACGACACCGGTAGACTCGACCACACAGTCAATCTCCAACTGCTTCCAGGGAATCTTCGCCGGGTCTTTCTCGGTAATGACCCTGGTTTCCCTTCCGTTTGCGACGATGGTGTTTCCGCTCGCCTCGATTGTGCCGTTGAACCTTCCATAGACCGAATCGTATTTGGCAAGATGCGCGAGCGCTTTCGCGTCGGCCGCGTAGTGGCTGATTGCCACGACGTCGAACTCGTCTTTCCTTTCCTGCATGATGCGGAAGACAAGCCGGCCGATTCGACCGAATCCATTGATACCTATGCGTATAGCCACGGCAAACTCCTTTTCTTAAGCGAAAAAAAACCGTCGCGCCGTTTCATACAGAAACGGACTCAT
>JAUXGI010000325.1 GCA_030622295.1 Planctomycetota bacterium | reverse complement strand
TCTTTCATCGCCCGCGTCTTCAGGCGCTGATGTGATAATGCACCGGCAGCCGCACGTGCCCGAAGGTTGAAGGCAAGCGGAACTTACCGCGTGGCCTGACTGCAAGCGGGAGACACCATAACCGCGTTGCGGACCTTCTCCAGAAGTTCGTCCTTCTGAAACGGCTTCGTGAGGAAGTCGTCGAACTTCTCCTTCGCCGTCGGAGTGATGTTCTTGTAGAGCGACTGGGCGGTAAATATCATCACGCGGGTATTCCTTGTCTTCTCCTCCGCGCGAAGATTGTCGAGCACCTCGAAACCGTTCATCTCATCCATCATTATGTCAAGTATGATTAAGTCATACGGTGTCTGATACGCCATATCAAGCGCCTGTCTGGGATGCTCGGTCACATCGACTTCGTAGCCTTCCCTGGAAAGCCAGTGCTTGATGATGGAGAGAATGCTTATGTTGTCGTCCACGACCAGTATCTTCTTTTCCATGTGGTATCTCCTCAAAACGATATGGCGAGGGCAGGGACCAGGTTTTGCCTTGTTGATATTGACAGGATAATGATATACTCATTTGTTGATGGGGACTTGCTATACCTGTAATCGGCAAAATCCCGGGGAAATTTCACTGAAAATGGCAAAACAAAAGACTATCTTTGTCTGCTCAAACTGCGGCGCGCAGTCGCCCAAATGGGGCGGCCGCTGCGTCCAGTGCGGCCTGTGGGGAACGATGGAAGAAGAAATCCTCTCTCCCGCATCGGACAGTCCGGCCCACGCCACGCTTGCAGTCTCGCCGCCGGTTTCCCTGCCCGATATTCCGGAACACAACCTTGAGCGAACCCCTGCGGGCATCGGAGAACTGGACCGCGTGCTCGGAGGAGGAATCGTCGCGGGAATGGCCGTGCTGCTGGGCGGCGAGCCGGGTATCGGCAAGTCCACCCTGATGCTCCAGACCGCCCAGCGTGTCGCCTCCGCCGGCAGGCGTGTCTTGTATGTCACCGGGGAGGAGTCGCTCGGCCAGACCAGGATGCGCGGGAGACGCCTCGGCGCCGATTCGGCCGAAATCTACGTCGCTGCCGAAAACTCTCTTGAAAACATCACCGGTTATATCGAAGAGTTCTCGCCGGACCTGGTCGTCGTAGATACGATACAAATGATTCACCGCCGCGACATCCCCTCCGCGCCCGGCACGGTAGCCCAGGTGCGGCAGTGCGCGGTCGAGCTGGTCTGCCTTGTGAAACGACGCGGCTGCGGCCTGTTTCTCGTCGGGCATATAACAAAAGAAGGTTCAATAGCAGGCCCGAAGGTGCTCGAACATCTGGTTGACTGCGTGCTCTACTTCGAGGGCGACCGCTTCCACTCTTACAGAATCCTGCGAACGATAAAGAACCGCTACGGCTCCACGAACGAAATCGGCGTTTTCGAAATGACCGGCAGCGGCCTGAAGGATGTTCTCAACCCGTCCGTCATCTTTCTGGCCGAGCGCGACGCCTCGCAGCCGGGCAGCGCAATTGCCGCAACCGTCGAGGGCAGCAGGCCGCTGCTCGTCGAGGTGCAGGCGCTCGCCTCAAGGAGCGCCTTTTCCGCGCCGACGCGACGGGCCGGCGGCGTGGACCTTAACCGGCTGGCAATGGTTCTTGCCATCCTCGAAAGACACACGCCCCTGTGTCCTTCCGCCAACGACATCTTCGTCAGCGCCGTCGGGGGAATGCAGATTGCCGAGCCTGCGGCCGATTTGAGCGTCGCCGTCGCCATCGCCTCAAGCATCGCGCAAAAACCCGCGCCCGCGGACTGCGTTTTCGCCGCGGAAATCGGCCTCGGCGGAGAACTGCGCGGAGCAACGATGGCCGGGATGCGGCTGAAAGAGGCGGAAAAACTCGGCTTCAAACAGATTGTGCTCGCGCCGTCAAACGCCGAGGCCCTCTCCGGACGTTCGGCCATCAAAGTCCGCTCATTCCGAACCATCGCGGAGGTTCTGAATGAGTACTGCTGAGACAGCGCATATCAGCCGCAGGGACAGGGCGAAGAGTGCCGCCTGCGACCGCGCCGGCGCGCTTGCCGTGTTGATGTTGTGCGCGGGCATCATCACCGCAGCCGCCTGCCTGACGCCCAGCCCTAACGGTTACGGCACACACACACGGTTGAATCTTCCGCCCTGCGCGTTTAGAGAAATAACAGGGCTGCCGTGCCCGTCCTGCGGCCTGACCACGAGTATGGCGCATATGGCGCGGCTGGAGCCGGGCAGGGCTTTTTTCGCCAACCCGTTCGGCTGCGGCGGCTTTGCAATTGTCGTGTTTGCGGGAATCCTGAGTGTTTATTCGCTCATCTCCAGAGTATCCTTCAGCAGCATTATGGAGCGGTTCTTCGGGCTTAGGGTCTTATATTGTCTGGCATTATTATTCCTCCTGTCCTGGGGGTTCACTCTCCTCACCACACTCCTGAAACACTGAGAACTCAAGTCAACTGACTTTTCGCTGACATCGGTGGGGGTCACCAATTACGGCACGAAAGGTGACTGTCACCATTACGGAATCGAGCGAGCTTGGCGAGAGAGATTCGTAAATGGT
>JAUXGI010000306.1 GCA_030622295.1 Planctomycetota bacterium | reverse complement strand
TGAAGTAGACAGTTCGTTTTCTTGTAACCCCTTGAAAAAGCGAAAGATATGCGACAATTCTGCTTATCGAGAATTTATCCATGATTTTTATGGATAGACTGTGGATATGCAACAAGATGCAAGACAAGCGGTTACGTGGACTCGTCGGGAGGATTTGCGCAAGATTTGCGACAGGGAAAAGACCAGGGGGAAAATCATAGAAACGTTGCAAGAATAGACGATTTGCCGATTGCTTCACTTGCGGGACCATTTGAGCAGGCGGAGGCCCGTCGAGAGTTTTGATTTCATCTGGCCGAGGCCCCGGATGGAGAAGGCCTCGCGCAGCAGGCGGCCGGGACGAAGGTAGAAACGACGGTGCGCCTCGCGGAGAATGCTGCGCAACTTCTCCTCGTCCCAGTTTTCATTGAGCATGACGGGGCGCTTCAGGTCCTTGTCCATCGGGTTCTGCGCGTCAACCTCCCGGTACCATCCCTTCTCAACCGCGTCTTCATACATCGGTGTGTTCGGGAAGGGCGAGAGGATGCTGAACTGCGCATAGTCCGCCTTCAACTCCAGCGCGAAGTCAATTGTCTTTCGCGCCTCCTCATACGTCTCAACGGGAATGCCGAGGATGAAGTATCCCATTGTGCGTATGCCCGCCTTGCGAGTGGCGGCGAAGGCGGCGCGCGCCTGGTCGGGCGTGCTGCCCTTGTTGAGGTAATCCAGGCCGTGCTGGTTGGCGCTCTCCGCTCCGTATGCAATCATCGAACACCCCGCGCGCTTCATCAGCGCGAGCATCTCGTCGTCGCTTATGTTCACGCGCCCTTCGCATTTCCAATCTATCTTGAGGCCGTGCCTGACGACGCCTTCACAGAATTCCTTCACGCGCCTTTTGTCGGCCGTGAAGAGGTCGTCGTAGATGATTATGGAGCGAATGTCGTACCTGTTGACGATTTCCTCGACCTCGGCCAGGATGCTCTCCGCGCTTCGCGCGCGCCATTTCGACGCGAAAGTGGATTTGTCACAGAAGACACACTTGTACGGGCAGCCGCGCGAGGTAATCATGGTCGTGACTCGTCCGTGGCGGCTGAGCGCGTGATGGTAGCGCTCGTTGGGCAGCAGGTCCCGCGCAGGGAACGGCAGTTCATCGAGGTCGGCGATGAATTCGTGAGGTTCGTTGACCCTGTCTGCCGTTATAACGCCGGGGAGGTTCGAAGGGTCCTCGCCTTTTTCCAGGGCGCTGACGAGTTTTGGGAAGGCGGCCTCACATTCGCCGTGCATGGCGAAGTCAATCTGCGGCGCCTGCTCAAAGACCTTCTGCTTGACCGCCGAGACGTGCGGCCCGCCGAAGACGAGGTATTTGCAGTGCGGCCGGGCTATCCCGAGCGCGCGGATGGATGTGTCCAGGATGGGCGTCATGCCGGTAACGCCGATGAGTTCCGCGGTGGCCCCGGCGACCTTCACTTCAAAGGCGTCCCAGTCGAGTTGCAGGGCGAAGGCATCGAGTATCCGCACGTCGTGACCGTCCCTGCGGAGCGCCGCGGCCAGATACGCCATTCCAAGCGGAAGCATGATGATGCTCTCCTGCTCGACGCGGCGCGGCGGGGGTTGTATGAGAAGTATCTTCACGCATTGCTCACATGCGAACCGGTGATAAGCGATTAGATGCCGAGGCTCGGGGAGTCATCCGCCTGCTACCTGCTATCCGCCTCAGACGGACTGCCTGCTACTTCTTCAACGCAATTTCTTTCGCGGAGATTGCGAAGCGCCGGTAGAGTTGTCGGATTTCGCGCGGGGACAGTTTTGCAATCTTCCTGAGCGCGAAGCGCCGCCCGAGCATCCGGGGCAGATGCCACAGCGCCGAGAAGTACGCCTTCACCAGGACCCACAGGAGTGACAGGGCGGAAGCCTGTCTTGTAAATTCACCTGCGGCTCCCTTCCCTGCGATTGCGCCGTATGCCTGCAATATCAAACGTTTGAGCGTGTACCACGGACTCAGGAAAAGCATTGTCGCAGGGAAATACTTCACGGCGACGAATACGCGGTTGCGCTCCACGAGGAACGCCTTCAGCGGCGAATATTCGCCCGCGGTCTCCGAGTACTTGTGATATACGACGGCGCTCGGCACGTACCAGCAGCCCCAGCCTGCCATGCGCGCGCGAAGGCCGATGTCCGTATCGTCGCCGTAGGCGAAGAAGTCCTCGTCGAACAGGCCGATGTGGTCGAACATCTCCCTGCGGTAGAGCGCGGCGCAGCCGCTGGGGAAGAGGGCCTCGGCGGGCTTATCATAGCGACCGTCATCCTTCTCCAGCCGCCCGTGCCCGCGGTTCAGACCATCGGGGTAAAGGAGGTGGCCGATGTTGTCGATGATGTCGCGCTCCTCGTAGTTCAGTATCTTCGAGGCGAACATCCCCACGGGGCGGTACTCGCTCCCGCGCTCCGGCGTGGTTATTTCCCAGCCAGCCGATCCGCCGCCGTACTCCCTTCCTTCCAGTCCCACCAGTTTCAGTTTGACCGGCTTTTCTTTCCCTGTTGCCTGTTGCCTATTGCCTGTTGCCTGCCGTTTTTCATCCGCCTCCGCGGCGTTGACGAGTTCCTCCAGCCAGCGCTCATCGGGCACGGCGTCGTTATTTAGCAGAGCGATGTATTTGCCCGCGGCCTTCCCGATGCCGATGTTGTTGGCCGCTCCAAAGCCGAGGTTTTTTTTCTGGGGCAGGACGGCGACGAAGTCGGGGTAGTTCTCGCGGAGGAAATCGACCGAGCCGTCGGTGGAGCCGTTATCGACAACGATGAC
>JAUXGI010000117.1 GCA_030622295.1 Planctomycetota bacterium | reverse complement strand
CGACTTAGGGCGTACATCAGGTCCACTTCGTTCAGGTCGGCGTTGTTGCCCAGGCTGAAAAACCGCGCGAAGCCTACGCCGGCGCCAATCGCCCAGTCCAACACCGCCCCGCACAAAGCCCCCGACTGCGAGAAGAACGATATCGGCCCGGGCTTCGGCATCCCGCGCACGAAGGTCGCGTTCAGCCTGATTGACGGGATGACCAGCCCCACGCAGTTGGGTCCGACGACGCGGACGTTGAGCGTTTTCAGGCGCTCGACCATCTCCATTTCCAGCCGTGCCCCCTCGGGACCGGCCTCTTTGAAGCCGGCGCTGATGATTACAACGGAGTCGATGCCCTTCTCGTGGCACTGCTCGAGCGACGATATGATGAACCGCGCGGGGATGGCGAATATCGCCAGGTCCGCCGTTTCGGGCAACTCCGCGATGCTGTGGTATGTCTTTACCCCGCGGATTTCATCCGCCTTCGGGTTTACGGGGTATATCCTGCCTTCGTAGCCGCCCTCGATAAGGTTCCTCAAGACCTCGTTGCCGACGGTCCCCTCATCGCGTGAAGCGCCGATCACCGCTACCGACCGCGGATTAAAAAATCTCTCCATTGACGCCATTGTTGTGTCGTCCTGCTCCGTAAATTCGTGCGGCCACGCTCCGGCACATGAAACCTTTGCCAGGATCGGGGGTCAGACCCTTTCCCGCCCCACCTTGCGGGGTCTTTTACTTCCGGTTTGCATAACCTCGGAAATAATGTCCGAAAAGAGAGGGCGGGAAAGGAAAAGGCAGCCGAAGGCTGCTCCTCAGCGTCTGATCCCCTTTACTCAGGCTCGCCCTTGCTCCAGTCGTATATCCACGTCCTGTCCGCGTGTTCGTATTCAGACAGTTCTTCCGGCCCGAAGAACAGGCCCAGTTCGAACCGGGCGGTCTCGGGGCCGTCCGAAGCGTGTATCAGGTTGAAACTGTTGCTCACGCCGAAGTCGCCCCTGATTGTGCCCGGCTCGGCCGCGCTGCCGAACGTACTGCCTACCAACTTGCGTGCAATCTCGATGGCCCCCGCACCTTCCAGGGCCATCACCACGACGGGCGAAGAGGTGATGAAGTTTATCAGCGAGTCGTAGAAATGCTTTCCCTTGTGAACCGCGTAATGCTTCTCGGCCATCTCCCTGCCCAGGCGCATCATCTTCAGACCGATTATCTGAAGGCCCTTCTGCTCGAAGCGACCGATTATGCGACCGACCAGGTGCCTCTGCACGCCGTCAGGCTTGATGATAATAAGTGTCCTCTCCATAACTCCTCACAAATTCAGTTCCAAGTTTCAGTCACCTATTATGAGTTCCTGCCCGGCATCTGTCAACACCGGGAGCATGTAAGAATTCTGGAAAGTGAGCGACGGGGACTGTCACAATTACGGAACCTCGCGAGCCGCGCGAGTGAGGTTCGTAGATTGTGACTGTCCCCCCGCGGTGTCGCTAGGGAACGCGAAAGTAAAAGGCCGGGCGAAGGCAGGCACAGCCTGTCTTTTTACTTTCGGCCTGCATCGCGCTCGGGGAGTCAGACCCTTTCCCGCCCCGCGAGGCGGGGTTCCTCAGCGTCTGACCCCCTCGCGGGGCGGTTACATGCAGACGTCTTTCGAGTAGCAGCGTTCCTGGATTGATTCCATGCGTTCGGCGTAGTGCATGTAAAGTTCGAACGCACGGCCGGGCTCATGCAGCGGCTCGTAGAACAGGCGGCGTATTTCATCCTTCTTCACATCGCCTGACATCATTGCGTAGTATAACTTGTCGCCCAGCATGTAGCCGAGCGCGTGGGTGACGCCGATGTGCACCGATATGGGCAGGCCGAATATCCTGCGGAGAGTCGGCCGCCTCGCGCCCTTCCTGAACAGTCTCCGCTCCATCGCCTTGTGCTGCTTTACGTATCTTGATATGCGTCGTATCTCCTCTTCGTACGGGGGCAGTTTCTTGCCGGCGTTCTCGTTCAGATAGTCGTGGAAATCCTTCTCCTTGTAGCAGGTCCGCTTGAGGTTTATCACCTTGGAACCCAGCCACCCTATCGTTTCCTTCAGCGCCCTGTAGTAGAAGTCCGCCTCGTATTCCAGCGGCTCCTCGGCGGAGCCGGCGCAGACGTGGTTTATGAAATGCGCCGCCTCTTCCGCGGCGTGGTCGAGCGAAAGATTCGCCAGGTACAGTATATGCCCCTTCGTGATGAAATAACTCTCGTTCTTGAGTATCTGGACCGTTATGTCCTTCACCTCGTCCGGCGTGTACTCGCCGTTCTCCCGCAGACGCTCCAGGAAGTCCAGGTCCCCCGTCGTGTAGACGGTGAAGTCATCCAGGCCTTCCTCTCTTATCTCGAAGAAACCCGCTATCGTCCGCACAATCTGGTGCACCTGTTCCCCGTAGTCGAGCGACGCCTCCCTGCTGAGCATCCAGTCGCTCTGCACGACGGGCGTGAGTTCCTCGCGGTTGTTCTCCCAGTTGAAATAGGACTGGTACTTGACCAGCGGCGTGGTGTTCATCACGCAGAACGCATCCCGGCGCAGCCTGACCACGTCCACCTGCTCGTTGTGACTCTCCGCCAGCCGCCAGTACAGGTTCTCATTGTTCTGGAAGATTCTGAGGGTTTTCCGCTTCGCACCGTACCTGCGCAGTTGCTCCTTTATCTTTGCGGGCAGATGCGGCCCGGCTATGTGCAGGTCGCCGTCGAAGACGATGACCATCGCATCCGGCCTGGCCAGCGCCTCTCGCGTCACTATCTCGGCGGCGATGTTGTCGCGCTCCTCCAGGGTGTGCGCCCCGCCCTCCGAAGAACTGTTTATCCCGACGACCCTCAGCCCATGCTCAAAGGCTTTTTCAAAAATCGGCTGGTAGTAACTCCAGGGAAATCCCCACGTGTGCTCGTAATCGATGTTCTCGAGAAACTCCTCCGTGCTTATCGCGCCGCTCATGTATTCGTCCAGGGCCGGCTGGTCGTCCCTTCTTACCATCTCCAGGGCCAGCACTATTTCCAGCCGCCGCGGCAGCACCTCCTCGAGCAGTTTCACGAGCGTCTGCTGCGCCTGCCGCAGCGTGTGATAGTCGGCCAGGAAAACCATGTCCGACGCCAAAACCGCCTCCATCAATTCCGCCTTGGTGGAGACGTGATAATGCCGAAACTCGGCGTTATAGGCGCGCTTGTACTTGCGCAACTCCGGCGTCAGCGCGCCGATGGAGGCGTCTATCTCCCGCTTGATGCGCCTCACCAGGCGCTTGTGAATCTGCAACAGTTGTTTGCGCGCGCTTCTCAACCGCTCTCCTCACAAAGAAACAGGACCAACAGGGACTTGAATCGGACTTTATCGGACTCTCCTGTAAACAGAATCAACAGGGACTCGTATCGACTGCGAGGGGGTCAAACGCTGAGGAGCCCCGCCTCGCGGGGCGGGAAAGGGTCTGACTCCCCGAGCGCGCAGTCCGATTAAAGTCCCTGTTCTTCTTCGTTCATCAGCGATTCGAGAATCCTGAGATCCTCGGGCGTATTCACGTTAAGAAAGGGGCCGGTTCCGCCGCAGATGCGCTCTACTTCCTCACGACCTATCGTTCGCCCGCCGATGTGCCGCAGCATGTCACGCAGTGAATACCTGCCGCTTTCGACCAGTTCCGTAATGGCATTCTCACATTCCTTTCTGTAAACGGCGTACAAGGGCTCCAGCCCACGTTCCGACTCCGGGGCTACCGCCGGCGCGCCGCCCGCTTCCGCCAGCATGTGCTCTATGAGCCCCGCATGTACCAGCGGCAAATCACACGCTATGCAAAAATTGAAATCCGCCTCCGAGGCCCTCAGTCCCGAGCACAGCCCCACCAGGGCGGCCCCCGCTTTATATTCATCTCTAACGACGGGCAAGCCCAGGAACTCGTACTCCTCCGGCGACTTGCAGGATATGAGTACGTCGTCGAACAGCGCCGACAGCGCGCTCGCCTGCCGCCGTATGAGCGGCACGCCGCCCACCCTCAGCAGCGCCTTGTTCGTGCCCATGCGGCTGCTCCTGCCGCCGGCGAGTATTATCGCGTTTTTTTTCACTCGCTCACCCGCAGCAATATCTTCAGTGTGCCGCACCTTGCGGCATGTTTCATCGCCCGCACGCCGTCCTTCAAATCATAGACCCGGTCGATGAGGGGTCGCGGGTCAATCGCGCCACCGGCCAGCGCCCGCAATGCCCGCGGGAACGGCCCGCAGCGCGAGCCGACCACCGTCACCTCGTTAATCACCACCGCCGCCAGGTTCAGCGGCGCATTGCCCGCCACCGTGCTCTTGAGCACGAGCGTGCCGCATGGACGCACGAGCGACAGCGCGTTCTCGAAGCCCGCCGCCGAGCCGGTGCAATCCACCACGACATCGAATTTTCCCCGCGGCCTTGAGGACGCCGTGACCGTGCGAATCCCCAGCGGGCGCAGTATGTCCATCTTCCGTCTGTGCCGCCCGAGCGCCACGAGCACGTGCCCGGATTTCTTCTCGCGCAGGTGTCGAGCCAGCGCCATGGCCGCCAGCAGGCCCAGTTTCCCGTCGCCGAGTACGGCCACCCTGTCGGTGCGGCTCACCTTTACCTGTTCCAGTATCCGGCAGGCCGCGGCCAGCGGCTCGGTGAAAACCGCGCACTCGTCGGGCACGTCGTCGGGCACCACGTGAAGGTTTCGCGCGGGCAGCGTGAGGATATCGGCAAAGCAGCCGTCTTTTCCCTGGATGCCGAGCACGCTGCGTTTGGTGCAGTGAGTAGGCAGCCCCCTGCGGCACATCTTGCAGCGCCCGCATGTCAGGTTTATCTCCCCCACCACGCGCTTTCCGAGGAGGGCGGCATCTCTCGCGGCTTCGACGCGGCCTACGAACTCATGCCCCAGCACGCCGGTGTAGCCCATGTAGCCCTTCGTTATCTCCAAATCCGTGTTGCATACGCCGGCCAGCAGAACGCGCACGCGCGCCTCGTTCTGCCTGCGACGCGGCGCCGGCCAATCCTGCCTCAGTACTACGCCCTTCCCGTCATAAACGAGCGCCCTCATCCCGTCCTCCCATCCGGACAGTCCCCGGTGTGCCCGGTTCTCAAGGAGCCAATCGTAGTGCCCACAAACATCGTCTAACCCCTGTTGTTGCAGTTTTAGCCCGCATTTCTCACCAGAAAAATGTAGGGAACGGCCTTTAGGCCGTTCCGGGACGGACTAAAGTCCGTCCCCTACATTGTGTTTATGTGACATAGTGTTCCTT
>JAUXGI010000103.1 GCA_030622295.1 Planctomycetota bacterium | reverse complement strand
CTTCAAGCCGAACCTGTTCATCACGGTGGCCGACCCGCACCGCGCGGGACACGAACTGACCTATTACCCCGGCCGCGTCAACTTCGAATATGCCGACGTCATCGTGATAAACAAAATCGATTCCGCGGAACAGAAGGGCATCGACACCGTTGTTGCAAACGCGAAGGAGCACAACCCCGGGGCGAAGGTCGTCATGGCGAGGAGCCCGCTGACGGTTGAAAAGCCGGAACTGATAAAGGGCAAGCGCGTGCTGGTGATAGAGGACGGCCCGACGCTGACCCACGGCGGCATGAAAATAGGCGCCGGCATGGTGGCCGCTCAGCAGTACGAAGCGGCTGAAACCGTTGACCCGCGCCCCTATACCGTCGGCACTATTACCGAAACGTTCCAAAAGTATCCGAATATAGGGACGCTTCTGCCCGCCATGGGCTACGGCCCGCAGCAGATAAAGGACCTGGAGGAGACCGTCAACGCGTGCGAGTGCGACTCCGTGGTCATCGGCACGCCGATAGACCTGGGCAGGATAATCAAGATAAACAAGCCGCATACACGCGTAATGTATGAATTGGAAGAGGTCGGCAGCCCGAATCTGGAGGAACTGCTGGCCGAGTTCTGAAACGAAACGGCAGTAAGCGGCTTTTACATTCGGAGAGCAATATGAACGACATAGTTAAAAGAGCAAAAAAAATTCTTGCACCCGCGTTGGTCTTTGATACGCCCCTGGTGGCGGTCAAGGGCGACGGTGCGACGGTAACGTGCAGCAACGGCAAGACCTATCTTGATTTTTCATGCGGCACCGCCGTTGCGAACGTCGGCTACAACCCGCCGCGAGTAGTCGAGGCGGCGAAGAAGCAACTGGAATCCTTCATGCACTCCGGCTGCGTCTATTACTATGAATCGCTTGTCCGCTGCGGCGAATCGCTTGCCGAGATAGCGCCGGGAGACATCAACGCGTTTTTCTTTTCAAACTCCGGAGCGGAAGCGGTCGAAGGCAGCATCAAACTTGCCAGGTATGTCTCCGGCAAGCCCGGCATACTCTGCTTCCAGGGCGCGTTTCACGGGCGCACACTGCTCGCTACGGCGCTGACCACATCGAGCGCAAAGTACCGCCGGCGCTACGAGCCGCTGCCGTCGGGCATCTACCGCGCGCCGTTCCCGTATCTCTACAGACGCCCCGCCGGCATGGACGAGGATGCCTGCATTCAGCAACACATCGACGCGATCGAAAAGATACTGCGGCACGAAGTTCTTCCCGAGCAACTGGCCGCTGTAATCATCGAGCCCATACAGGGCGAAGGCGGAGTCGTACCCGCCCCGAAGCGCTACCTGCAAAGGCTGGCGGAAATCTGCAGGGAGAGAGACATCCTCCTGATATTCGACGAAGTGCAGACGGGCATGGGACGGACCTGTCACTGGTTTGCATCCGATTACTACGGTATCGAGCCGGACATCATGGCCATGGCCAAGGGTATCGCCTCCGGCCTGCCGCTGAGCGCGGTCTGCGCATCGCGCAAACTGATGGACCAATGGCCCCCGGGAGCGCACGGCACCACCTTCGGCGGCAGTCCCGTCAGTTGCGCAGGCGCCGCCGCCACAATAGAGACGATACGCGAAGAGAACATGCTCGAAAAGGGCAGGAAAATCAGCGCGCACGCAATGGAACGTTTCGGGGCGATGGCCGAGAAATTCGACTGCATCGGCGATGTCCGGGGCGTGGGCTACATGATGGGCGTCGAGTTCGTCAAGGACCACAAAACCAGGGAACCCGACCCCGATACCCTGAAGACGCTCCTGGAGGGCTGCCGGGAGAAGCAGTTCATAATGATAAACTGCGGCCCGTTCGGCAACATACTGCGCTTCTACCCGCCGCTGTGCGCCACGCTGGAACAGATGGACCGCGGCCTTGACATCATCGAAGAAGTCCTGACGAACATTTGCAGATAGAAAGATGAACAAGCAAAAAATGGTCATAGTTGCCCTCGGGGGCAACGTGCTCATCCGCGAGAACGAAAAAGGCACTGCCGAGCAACAATGGCGGCATGCGGAAGAGATATGCCGCCGGATGTTTCCGCTCATCGAGCGTGAACACAACATTGTCATCACCCACGGCAACGGCCCGCAGGTCGGCAACATACTCATCAGAAACGAGACGGCGGCGGCGATGGTGCCGATGATGCCGCTGGATATCTGTGTCGCGGACTCGGAAGGCGGCATGGGCTACATGTTCCAGCAGGCCCTGCTCAACGAACTGCGCAGGAACAACCTGCGCAGGTTCGTCGTCACCATGATTACGCAGGTGATTGTCGAAAGGGACGACCCCGCCTTCCAGAACCCCGACAAGCCCGTCGGGCCCTTCTTCAAAAAGGACAGGGCCGAGCAAGCGCGGCGCGAACAGGCTTGGGAAATGATTGAGGACAGCGGTCGCGGCTACAGGCGCGTCGTGCCCTCGCCCGAACCCCGGCGAATCATCCAGAAAGACATGATAAAGTTGCTCGCGGAGGCAGGCCACATCGTAATCGCCTGCGGCGGCGGCGGCATACCGATTATGAAAGATAACGGCGGCGATTACGTCGGCGTCGAGGCGGTCATAGACAAAGACCGCGCTTCCAGCCTTCTCGCCGTACATATAGACGCGGACATGCTCATAATTCTCACAAGGGTGCCCCGCGTGGCCCTGAACTTCGGCACGCCCGAACAGAAAGACCTCGACAGGATGACCCTGGCGGAAGCAAAGCGCTACCTCGATGAAGGCCACTTCGCACCCGGCAGCATGCGCCCCAAGATAGAGGCGGCGATACGGTTCCTCGAAGCGCGGGAAGAAAATATGCCCGATGACCGTGAGACCATTATCACAGACTCGGAGCACCTCGCCGAAGCGCTTCAAGGCAAACACGGCACGCACATTGTGCGGGACGGATGACGTAGATACCGGATTCTGGATTCTAGATTCTAGATTTTAGATACTGGATTCTGGATGTAAGGGAAGTGGCGCGTGATCACGGGTATTATCAAGGCCGGGAGTCCCCTGATATCTTATATCTAACATCTAGTATCTCGTCGCACCCGCCGCCGTCATCCGACCATCTGTTCCTCTATGACCTGTGACCTTTGACCTTTTACCCCGTTCTCATGCTCGTACGAATCGCCGAAAAAATAATCTACGGCGCGGGTGAGATACTCGCGCGCATATTCGTGGCGTTGAGGTTCAGCCCTAATGCCGTCACCCTGGTCGGCCTGGCGGCGACGGTGGTTGCCGGCGCGCTCTTCGGCATGGGCTGCCTTGCCGCCGGAGGCTGCGTGCTCATCGGCGCATGTCTGCTCGACTCCGTGGACGGACTCGTGGCGCGAAAGACCGGCCGCGTGACCAGGTTCGGCGCGTTCTTCGACTCCACCATAGACCGCTACTCCGACCTTGTCCTCTACGGCGGCCTGCTGGTCTTCGCCGTCAGGGATGCCGCCAACCGCGAATACTGGGCCGCGCCGGTGGCCGTTATAGCGTCTGCCGTTGCCGCCGGCTTCCTTGTCAGTTACACAAAGTCCCGCGGCGAGAATATGGTCGGCGAAATCCGCCAGGGATACTGGGGCAGGGTCGAGCGGCTGATAATGCTCACCATCGGCGTCTGTGTGTGGCGCGCTTCCGCGGCGCTGTGGATACTCGCCGTCTTTCCCCACATCACCGTCATCCACAGAATCCTCATCGTCAAGGCCAAACTCGTACTTGCCGACCAAAACCGGATAACCATGGAACCAAGTGAAAGCCGGGCCGGAAAAAGCGGCCGGGGCCGCAGGTTACTGCAAAAGGTAACAGATATCGCCGGCAGAATCCCCATAGTAGGGGACAAACTCCGGCGAATCGGACGGGCAGTCGGCCGCGATGAAGAAAATTCGGGGAATAAAGGCAGCCAGAGGAAACAGGGGGCGAAGCCCCTGTGGTGGGCGAGGCTGTCCGACGACGGCACCAGGGTTATCTTCCCCCTGCCGCTACGCATCCTCTTCATGGACTTCAAGCGCGGCTCCATACCTTACGACATCGCCTGCGCCGTCTTCATCCTCTCAACCGCCATGATTCCCATCCAGTGGATTGCCGCACTCAACCGCCTCGTCATAAAATACCTCGGCTGACCGGCACGATTGACCGAATGCCGTGCCTCTGCTATCATACCGTTCAACCTGAGACCCGGGGTAACCATCACCGGTACGGTTGCAGGAGGAGTTGGATGAAGAAGCGGAAAGGCGGGCGCACAGGCGCGACGTACAGGGACGCCGGCGTGGATATCCGGGCCGGCGAGGACTTCGTCAAGGCCATCGGCAAACTGGTCCGGCGGACAAAGACGCCGCGCGTGATGGAGATGCCGAACGGTTTTGCCGGGCTGTTCTCGCTTGACTTCGACCAGAAACTCTTCGCCCGGCGCTACCGCAGGCCGGCGCTCGTGGCGTGCACCGACGGCGTCGGCACGAAACTGAAAATAGCCTTCGCCATGCAGAAGTACGACACGGTCGGCATAGACCTGGTGGCGATGTCGGTCAACGACCTGATAGTGCCGGGGGCGGAGCCGCTGTTCTTCCTCGATTACATTGCGACCGGCAGGATAGAGGAGCGGCAGTTACATGAGGTGATGAAGGGGATTGCCGAGGGATGCGTCCAGTCCGAATGTGCGCTGCTGGGCGGCGAGACGGCGGAGATGCCCGGCTTTTACGCGGATGGAGAGTTTGATTTGGCGGGCTTCGCGGTGGGTGTCGTCCCGCGGCACAAGATTATCGACGGCGGCCGCGTGGTACCCGGAGATGTGGTCATCGGCCTGAACTCGTCCGGCCTGCACAGCAACGGCTACTCCCTGGTGAGGAAGGTCCTGCTGGATGATGCCCGCATGTCGCTCGACAAAAAGGTGGAAGAGTTCGGCTGCACGCTCGGGGAGGAACTGCTGAGGCCGACGAAGATATACACGAAAATCGTCAGAAAAATATGCGCGGAGTACAAGGTTAAACACGTAGTCAAGGCAATAGCGCACATCACCGGCGGCGGTTTGATAGGCAACGTGCCGCGTGTCCTGCCCGACAATGTTGATGTTGTATTTCACAGGGATTCATGGCAGGTGCCGCCGGTATTCGGGCTGATACAGAAGACCGGAGAAATCGACGGACATGAGATGTATCACGTCTTCAATATGGGGATAGGTCTGCCCATAGTTGTTCCGCCATATTACGCGGACGCAATCGTCAGGCGCATCAGGCGGATGAAGTGGGGCGCGGGAATAATAGGCGAGGTGGTAAGCGGGAAGGGCGAAACCAGGTTCGATTAGCCGGCACTCCCCGCCACGGCTCGAAGTCATACCACGGATTTTAACGGATTTCACCACAGCTCAGGGAGTCAGACCCTTTCCCGTCGCCATCCTTACGGATGACTCCTCCTCAGCGTCTGACCCCCTCGCCGATCCGCCTGAGGCGGATAGATTGTTGACTGTCCCCTCGCGGCCTATATAATCCGTCAGAATCCGTGTAATCCGTGGCAAAAAAGACGAAGGCGGGGAGAACACCTTCTCG
>JAUXGI010000049.1 GCA_030622295.1 Planctomycetota bacterium | reverse complement strand
TCGGCGTACCAGTCGCACTCCGGTGAAAAGCCGGTCGTGACGACACGACAGGGAGAGAGAGAGAGCATGTAATCGAACCATGCATCCTCGCGATTCAGTATCGCAACGCCCCTGCGGGGGAGAGCGCGGATAAGGTCGGCCTTTTCCCTGGCGACCCCTTCCGGGCTCCTGAGGCCTTCCAGGTGAGATTGAGAAACATTGGTTATGATTCCGATGTCGGGTTTCGAGACCGCAGCCAGGGCCTTGATTTCACCCGGACTGTTCGTGCCGTGCTCCACCACGGCGACACGGGTATCGTTTTCCACGGAGAACAGCGTCAGCGGCAGTCCCACCTGGTTGTTGTAACTGAGCGGCGATTTCACGGCGGGCATACCGGCGCAAAGGATATGGTGGAGCATGTCCTTGACGGTGGTCTTGCCGTTGGAGCCGGTAACGCCGACGACCTTGCAGCGACGCTTGCGGCGATAGTGGGCGGCGAGCCTCATCAGCGCCGCGGTGGTGTCTTCCACGACGAGCAGGGCAATGCCGCCGTTGCGTGAAATCTTGCTGTCGCGGGCGACGACTATTCCGGCCGCGCCCTTCCCCACAGCCTCGTCGACGAAGTCGTGACCGTCGAAACGCACACCCCGCAGCGCGAAGAAGAGGGAACCCGGTGTGACGCGCCGGCTGTCGGTGGAAACACCGCAAACGGTCTTGCGCACGGGTCTGCCGAATACCCTCGCCTTCATCGCGTGGGCTGTTTCTTTGAATGTGAGTCTGACCATAATCTACATTCCAACCGCTGTTTTTTTCGAAACCGTCTCTTTGACTCCGCCCGGTCCGCCCGTGCGGCGCCTGATTGCCTCGCGCGCCGCCTCCCTGTCATCAAAGGGCACGACCCGGTCGGCGAATGTCTGGGTGCTTTCGTGGCCCTTGCCTGCTATGAGAACCAGGTCTCCCGGCTCGGCCAGCCGCACGGCCTCCTCGATTGCCGCGGCCCTGTCCACCCGGACCGTATAGTCGGCCTTCGTCGTGAACCCCGCGCAGGCCTGCCTGATTATCTCCGCCGGGTCTTCCGAGCGGGGGTTGTCGGAGGTAACGACGACGAGGTCCGACCAGCGTTCCGAGGCGGCGGCCATCCTGGGCCGCTTGGCGCGGTCCCTGTCCCCCCCGCAGCCGAAGACGGTAATTATCCTGCGCGAGACCAGTTCGCGCAGGTTCGACAGCACGACATCAAGGGCGTCGTCCGTGTGGGCGTAGTCCACGAATACGGCGAAGTCGCCGCACGTGTCAACGCGCTCCAGCCTGCCGGGGATGCCCGTGACGGATTCCAGACCGCGGACGATATGTTCGGGCCCGACGCCGTACATGCCGCACACCCCCGCCGCCGCCAGCGCGTTTGAAACATTGTGCTTTCCGATAAGTTTCAGTTTCACCTCGTGCCTGCCCTGCGGCAGGTCAAGCAGCACGTGGGAGCCGTTGATGCCGGAGGAGAGTATCCCGGCGCCCACGTCGGCGCCGCAGTCTACGCCGTACCATGTGACGCCGGCGCGCGTGCGCCGGGCCAGATCCACGCTGCGGGGGTCGGCGGCGTTGAGAACTGCATGAGACGAGCCGTTGAGCATGTCGAACAGGCGCGCCTTTGCGGCGAAGTATTCGTCCAGCGTCAGATGATAATCGAGGTGCTCAGGGCTGAGGTTCGTGAAGACGGCCGCGTCGAAATGCACGTCGTTGACCCTGTCCTGAACCAGGGCGTGTGACGAAACCTCCATGACGCAGAATTCCAGGCCGTCCGCGACCATCTGGGCCAGGAAAGCCTGGAGGTCCGTCGCATCGGGGGTGGTGTTGCCGGCCGGCAGTTCAACGCAGCCGAGATGGTGCCGGATTGTGCCTGTCAGGCCGCACCGCCTGCCGGCGGCCTCCAGTATGGAGCGTACGAGATAGGCCGTCGTCGTCTTGCCGTTGGTGCCGGTGATTCCGATTACGTTCAGTTTCGCGGAAGGATGGTCGTAAAAGACCGCGGCAAGGACCGACAGCGCCTTGCGGGCATCATCGACGATAACCTGCACGACCGAATCGTCCAGCGGAAGGCGGCCCTGGGAGACCACCGCAGCCGCGCCGCGCCCCACGGCGGACGCCGCGTAGCGCGCGCCGTCCTCCCTGGTGCCCTGAACGGCGACGAACAGGCCGCCCGCCGCCGCCCGGCGTGAATCACACGTAATCCCCGTGACGGCGATGTCGCGGAAGTTGATTATCTCGCGATACCTCAGATGATTGACGAGTTGTGTCAATTTCATGTCTATCGTCCTGATTTCGACGGCTCGGGGAGTCAGACCCTTCCCGTCAGGCCCCGATATATCGGGGCCTTCCTCCTCAGCGTCTGACCCCCTCGCAGCCGCATGACTTCGCAGGCGATGCCTGAGGTCAGTAAGCGCGCAAGGAAAAGGCAGCCGAAGGCTGCTAATCAGCGTCTGACCCCCTCGGACCCCCTCGCAGCGTAATCAGGGTCCGGCCCCTTGCTCGGGAACACCCATCGATTTCAATGAGCGGAGTATGATTTTGGATACGGTCGGCGCCGCGACCGTACCGCCGTAATACCGCCCCTTCGGTTCGTTCATTACAACCAGCACGCATATCTTCGGGTCGTGCGCGGGGGCATAGCCGACGAAGTAGCCCACATGCACGGAGTGCGAGTATCTTCCGCCTACGACTTTCTGGGCGGTGCCGGTCTTGCCGGCCATGTCGTATTCTCTCAGTCGGGACCTGTGCGCCGTGCCGTGCGGGTCGGCCACGACACCGGCCAGGACGCCCTGCATCTGTCGGGCGGTATCCGGGCTTATTATCCGGACCCTTTCCCCGTTGCTGATTTCACGAATGACGTTTCCATCATCATCCAGGACGGCTTTGACGATTCTCGGCTTCACCAGCCACCCGCCGTTCGGGATACTGCAGAAGGCGCGAATCAGTTGCAGCGGCGTTGTCGCGATTTCCTGGCCGAAGGGAACGGAGGTGGTGCTGTGACTGGTCCAGTTCCCTGCGGGGGTGACCCTGCCTGCGACCTCGCCGGGCATATCAATGCCGGTGGTTTTCCCGAAACCGAATCGCAACACCCAGGGGCGGAGTTTCATGCCGTTTTCGTCGAGCAGGACGCCGAACCACGCCGCGCCCCTGTTGGAAGACCTCACAATCACGTCGCGCATCGTCAGCCAGCCGGACCTTACGTGGTCGCCGATGGTGCGGCCTCGCACGGGACCGAAACACTTGAAAGAGGTTCCGAGCGCCGCGAGGCGTTCCTCGAGCACGGCGCATCCGGCCAGCGGCTTGAAGGTGGAACCCGGCTCATAGAAGTCGGTGACGGCGCGGTTGCGCCGTGCGGCCTGTGAGAAGGCGCCCGGGTCGCCCGGGTCGAAGTCGGGCAGGTTCGCCACGGCGAGTATGTCGCCCGTGTGCGGGTCCATCACGATAGCAGTAGCGGATTCGGGCTTCCATTTTCGGAATGCCGCCCTCAGTTCCTCTTCGACGATACGCTGGATTTGAAAATTTACTGTTAACAGCAGGTTCCCACCTTTTTTCGCCGACACTTCCTTGCACCCGGGCAACCGCAAGCGGTTGCCCAGGGCGTCCACGACCAATTCCCTGTAGCCGGGCTCTCCCCGGAGCGTATCGTCGTAGTAGAGTTCCAGTCCTTCAAGGCCCTTGTTCTGGAGGTTCTCCTCGTCGTAGCCGACGATGCCGAGTACCGTGCAGAGCAGTCTCCCCTGGGGATAAACGCGTTTGGGTTCGTCTCTCAGCGTGAGTCCCTTTACGTTGAGTGCGCGGACTGCCCCGGCCTGTTCGCTGGAGAGGTCTCGTGCAAGCATTACGTAGTACCTGGGGCCGCCGTCCGGGCGGGTGTCGTCACTGAGTTTGAGCAGCAACTCGCCGCGGTCCATGTTCAGTATCCGGGCGAGACGGTCGGCGACGGCTTCCCTGTCGATTATCTGCCTGGGGTTGGCGGAGAGCGTCGGGCGCAGGACGGAGGCGGCAAGGAGGGTTTTGTTGCTCCCGTCCATGCAGATGATGTCGCCCCGCGGCGGCAGTTCCCTTATTACGGCTCTGTACTGCCGCCTGGCTCTTTGCCTGAACTCCTCGGACGAGAGTATCTGTATCTGGTAGAGGCGTCCGATAAGCAGCAACAGTGCAACTGCGAGTACCCCGCCTGCGATGACGGCTCTGCGTTTTTGATTGGCGTTCAGAGACATTACCTGTTTGGTCAGGTTGACTGAGTTTGTTCGCGCTCGGGGGTCATCCGCCTGAGGCGGAGCGGCCCCCGGCCGCTCTTTTCCTTCCGGCTCGCATAATTTTGCAGACGGTATCCGAGGACACCGAGCGTGAAAGGGAAAGACCCGTCAAGGGCGGGCCCCCTCCTTCGTCGGGATAAACTTCTGACCCCCGCGGGCGGCCGAATCGTCCGAAGAAGCGGCCGATTACCTTCTGGAGCTGGGAACCAGATATATCTCGACCCGGCGGTTTTTGGCCTTCGCCTCTTTGGTGTCGGCTGCAACAACGGGCACCGTGTAGGCGTAAGAGGCAATAGATAACTTGTACTGCTTCCATCCGCCGAGTTCTTCGAGGTACTTGCGAACCGCGTTGGCGCGGGCGGCGCCGAGCGTCCAGTTGTCCTCGAATTTGGTCTTCGAATGCCTGATGGGGTCGGTGTCCGTATGGCCGTCGATGCGTATGAAGTCGATTTCAAACTCACCGGCCTTGAGGACTCTGTTGATTCCTTCCTGCATGTTTTGCAGGGCGAGTTTCCCCTCGTTCTTTACGAAGGTCTTGCCGGAATCAAACAGGATGTCCCCGCTCAACGGAACGGCGACGCCGCCGCCGAGGAGTTTTGCGTTGAAGCCTGCCTTGACGAGTTTGTCGCGCAGGCGTTCGTTTTCGGACTTCTGGTCGGCCAGCCGGCGCTCCAGTTCACTGAGTTCCCTTTGTTTTGCGACGAGGTCGGCCGCAATCTTGTCGCGGTCCCCGCGCACCTGATCCAGGTTGGCGAGGTCCGCCTCGAGTGCCGCCAGTTCGGCGCGCAACTGGTTCACCCGCTCTTGCAGCGCGGCTTTCTCATTGACCAGCATACCGCGCTTTTCCTGGAGTTCCCTGAATCTGTCTTCCGGCACTCCCGACTGGCAGCCCACCAGCAGCATCGGCACGCCGATAACCATCAAAGCCATGCATAACGTAAGAACTCTTCGCATAATCCCCTCCCTGAAAAAGTGTTAAAGGTTCGAAGTTCAAAGTTCAAAGTTCAAGGTTCAAGGTTCAAGGTTCAAAGTTTCCGCCTCAGGCGGATTCAAGGTTCCTGTGATGGGGGAGCCGGCACTATGAATATCTCCACGCGGCGGTTTGCGCTTTTGGCTTCTTTCGTGTCCGCGGGGTTGACCGGCTGACTGTAAGCGTAGGAAGCGATGTACAATTTGTCGTCGGCCCAGCCGCCCAATTCCTCCAGGTATGCGCGCACGGCATTGGCGCGGCCCGCACCGAGCATCCAGTTGTCTTTGTACTCCCTGGAGGATCTTATAGGGTCGGTGTCGGTGTGACCGTCAATTCTGATGTACTCTATCTCGAATTTACCCGCCACGAGGACCTCTTTGACCTTCTCGTGCAGTTTCTGCAGTGCGATTTTCCCCTCTTTCTTTATAACGGTTTTGCCGGAATCGAACAGGATGTCGGCATCCAGGGGCACGGCCACTCCGTTGCCGCGAATCGCGGCGCCGCCGAGGACGTCTGCAAGGGCCCTCTCAAGGCGACGTATTTCCGTCTCCCGGTCGCCGAGTTCTGCGGCCCAGTACTTCTCGCGCTCCTGCTCGGCGCGTTCGGCGCCCTCTCTAAGGCGCATGAGTTCCGCCCGGGCCTTGATTTTTTCCGCTCTGAGACGGTCCAGGTCGGCCTCGAGGGCGGCCTTCTCGGCCTGGGACTTTTCCCAGTGCTTCTTGTAGACATATTCATCCTCACCGGCGGTGTCGGCGGCCTTGCAGCCCGCCGCGAGAGCCGCCGCAAGCATCAGCCCCGCCACCAGAAAAATCTTTGTGTTTACTCGCATTGTCCCTCCATGTTCTCAAATAACTCCGATGTGTTCAGTCACACGGGCCGGGCGTCAGACCCCCGATTCGCCAAACGGCAACGGGCAACAGGCAACGGGCAACAGGCAATCCGCCTGAGGCGGACGGGGCTCCTCAGCGTCTGACCCCCTCTCCCAATGCGCTTTGTTGAATACTCTCAGGCACGCATCCTGATTCGTCTTCCCGTTCAGCGCCCTCTCTCGTTGACCATCGCGCAGAACGCATCCGGTTTCCTTTCTACTCACCCGGCAGTTTGCAAAGGGCTATCACCTGGTTCCGTTTCAGGTCCCCCTCGTGCTCTACCAGGCCGAGGCGGCGGTTGAGTTGATACAGTCCGCGCCATTTTCCTGCGTCGCCGAGTTGCTCTTGAGCAATCTTTATGAAGCCTTCCCCGCTCTTGACACGGTGGGTTTTGTAACCGCTGAGCGGATTTCGCGCGCGTTCGTCATCGCGGGTTTGCGGCAGTGAGCGCGAGGCGACGGCGGGCGCGTCGTTGGGCGCGGGCGGTATTGTGACCACGTCGCCGGCCCTGAGGCTCCTCGGGTCCTTGCCGGGGTTGGCGTCCCTGATGCGCACCCAGTACTTCTGCGCCCCGTAATACTTCTCCGATAGTTTGCAGTATGTATCGCCGCTCACCACCGTATGGCGGACCGGATAAGCGGCAGCCACGGACGACGCCGTTTCCCGGGGGGCGATGCTCTCCATGACGTCCGCAACGCTGGAACTGGCGCGCGTCGCGTACGGTGTGAGAACCGGTCTGCTAGAAGGACCCCCGGGCGTCCAGCCCCCCGTGCCGGCGGCGGGCTCCCTCACCGGTGCACGCCCGGGCCTGCCGTCTGTGAGGATGGTGGTGGTGTTGAGGTCCGGCTGCTCGGAATCCAGTGGCGGGCTGCCGTCGTTCCAGAACGAAGAAACAACCGCAGGCAACACAAGGCTGATGGCACCCATTAACACAAGCAACGAAAAGAGTCCGATATAGGCGGATTTGGTCATGTCTTCTCCTCCAACTGTGATACTCCTGTTGCGATTGATTAACGTTTGGCTGCGTTAGTCCGCCCTGCGGCGGGTTCCTCCCTAGCCTGCATTTCTCACCACGAGAGAGAAGGCTCAGGGAGTCAGACCCTTCCCGTCGGGCCGATCCGCCCGAGGCGGACGGCCCTCCTCCTCAGCGTCTGACCCCCTCGCCTTGCGTCCCGTCAACCCGGGGGCGCCAGCCGCAAATC
>JAUXGI010000084.1 GCA_030622295.1 Planctomycetota bacterium | reverse complement strand
TTAATTTACAAACAGCATAGAATGGGGTGCATTCTGTGTTACTTCATGGCGGCGGCTATCTTGTCCGGCGTTATGGGCAGGTGCGTCACGCGAGCGCCCACGGCGTCTTCTATCGCGTTCGCAACGGCGGCGGCGGTCGGGACCATGACTATCTCACCGCAGCCGGTCGCGCCAAAGGTACCGTTGGGACGGTACGTCTCGTTGAAATGCGTCTCTGTCAACGGCGAGTTCATGAAGTTCGGTATGCCGCCCTTGACCAGCGTGTTCGTTTCGGGGTGCTTGTAGTCCTCCCACAGGCCGAACCCCAGCCCCATATTTAGGCCGCCTTCGAACTGCCCCTCGACGGCAAGCGGGTTCAGTATCGTGCCGATGTCGCCGATGGCGGTCATCTTTAACACGTCCACCTTTCCGGTCTTCGCATCGACCTCCACCTCGGCCATGTGCGCCACGTACGCACGGTTCTCATAGGGGCGGCCATGACCGGTCTTCGCATCGGTATCAGTCGTGTCGCACACATGCTTGCCGATATACCTGGTGGGGAGGCTCTTTCCAATCATGTCTTCGAACGTTTTGCAGTTGTTTTCATCCATCGTCTTTTTCAGTTTATCGCAGGCATTGACGATGGCCCTGCCCGTCAGGGTGGTCTGGCGGCTGCCGGCGGAAGGGCCGGAGTGGGGCGCGCGCGCCATGTCGCGGCCGTCGTAGCGTATCTTTTCTTTGGGCACTCCAAGCGCCTTGTTCACGATGGTCGCTATCTGGATGTCGCCGCCTTCGCCCGGGTCGGCGACGGTTGCGCGCACGGTGATGCCGCCGTCGGGGTCGATGTCAACCCACGCCTCGCTGCCGTCTTTTGCGCCGTCGGAGCCGCAGCCGAAGTATGCGCCGGCGACGCCCACGCCGCGTTTTTTCCCGGGCGTGGATTCCTTCGCGGCCTTTTCCTTCGCGGCCTTGAAGAGGGGCTCCAGTTTCTCCAGGATGCCCGGGAAGGGCGCCACATCCAGCGGTGCGCTGGTGGAGTCGGTATCGCCCATGACCTGCGCGTTTTTCTTTCTTATTTCGACGGGGTCCATGTCGAGTTTCTTCGCGAGCATGTCGATGAGCGACTCCGTGGCGAAGTGCATCTGCGGCGAGCCGAAGCCGCGGAACGCGCCGCCGGGGGCGTGGTTGGTGGTGGTTATCCGGCCCAGCGCATAAATATTGTCGTAGCGGTACGGCCCGCCGAAGTTGTGCAGGCCGCGAATGAGCAGGCCGTCGCTCCAGTACAGGTACGCGCCGTTATCCACGTCGAAGTCGCACCACAGCGCCCTGAACGTGCCGTCCCTGTCCGCGCCCAGTTTAATGCGCATGTAATAGGGATGGCGTTTCGGGGAACAGTTCATCGTCTCGGCCAGCGTGTAAACGATCTTGCACGGGCGGCGGAACTTCAGCGCCGCCGCGCCGGCCAGGCCCTCGCAGGTGACGTTGAGTTTCGCGCCGAACATCCCGCCGGAATAGTTTTCTATCAGGCGTATTTTGTCCTTCTTGACGCCCAGCGCGATGGCCAGCTGCTTCGCGTGGTAATGTATGACGATGCTGCGGCACATGATGGTCAGCCGGTCTTCCTCGTCGAAGAAGGCAAGCGCGCAGTCCGGCTCCAAGAACATGTGCGGCGTGAGCGTCGTCGTGAACTCGCCCTCGACGACGACCTTGCACTTCTCTATGGCCTTCTCCGGGTTATCGCCCTTGAGCAGCGGCTGCTCGAAACTCTTGTTGGGGTATGCGTCATGTATCCGCACGGCGTCGGGGGCCATCGACTCGGCGGGCGTGAAGCAGGCGGGCAGTTCCTCGTACTCGACCCTCACCTTCTTCGCCGCCGCCTCCGCTTCTTCAATGGTCTCCGCGGCCACTATGACCACGGGGTCGCCCCACATCCTTACGCGGTCTTCGCAGAGTATCGGCTCGTCGGCCATGGGCGGCTTGAACTGCGGATGCGTGCCGTATATCAGGCGGTTTTTGCCCTTGATATCCTTCGCTGTAACGACGCCGGCCACCCCGGGCATTTTTTCCGCCTCGGCCGTATCGATGGAGAGTATCTTCGCGTGATGATGCGGGCTGCGGACCGCCTTCAGGTGAAGGATGCCGACGGGTTCCGGCACGTCGTCGCCGAACGGCGCCGTGCCGCACGCCTTCATTATGGCGGTGGGGCGGGGGACGGGCTTTCCGATGATGCCTTCGGATTCGTCAACCTTCAAGTCATCTTCGGTAATCTCGCCCCGCAGCAGCCTGCCGGCTATCTGCACGGCGCGGATGATTGAAGTATAGCCGGTGCAGCGGCAGAGGTTGTGCTTGAAGTGCTCGCGTATTTCCCCCTCGGCGGGGTCCTTGTTTTTATCCAGCAGGGCCTTCGCCGCGACGACCATGCCCGGCGTGCAGAAGCCGCACTGGATTGCGCCGGCGTAGGCGAACGCCTTTTGTATGATATGCGGATTTTCCGGCGTGCCTATGCCCTCGACCGTCGTTATCCGGGCGCCCGGCTCAATCTTCTCCAGCGGCATGCGGCAGGAGCGCACAAGTTCACCGTCGATGATGACGGAGCAGGCCCCGCAGTACCCCCTGTCGCATGATTTCTTCGTGCCTTTCAGGCCGAAGTCGTTGCGCAGGATGTCGACCAGGCTTTTTTTCGGATCCGCGACCACGCGCCGAGGGATGCCGTTGACGTTCAATACCTTGTCTATCATTGTGATTCCTCCCGGAAGTGACCTACTGTCACCTAAAGGGGTCAGACCCCTTTAGGTGACAGTAGAATGTCACGCGCGTATTTTACGCATTTCATGGATAGAGGCCGCGCAGTTTTGCAGCCTCGGCGACGCGGCTGACCGCCAGGATGTATGCGGCGGTCCTGAGGTCGCATTTGCCCTTCTGGGCGGTGTTCCACGTGTCGTCGAAGGCCTTGTCCATGATTTTCTTCAGGTGGTGGAAGATCTCCTTTTCGGTCCAGAAGAAGCCCTGCAGGCCCTGCACCCATTCGAAGTAGGAGACGGTCACGCCGCCGGCGTTGGCGAGGATGTCCGGGATGCACATGGTCTTCTTGGCGCGAAAGACCGCGTCGGCTTCCGGCGTGGTGGGGCCGTTGGCGGCCTCTGCGATGATTTTGGCCTTCACGCGGCGGGCGTTGTCCGCCTGGATGACGTTCTCAAGGGCCGCGGGCACCAGGATGTCGCAGTTGCACTCAAGGAGTTCCGCGTTTGTAATCTTTGATGTGCCTTTGAGGCCGACGACGGTAATGGTTTTCCTTTTGTGTGCCATTGCGGCTTCGGGGTTGATGCCCCTGGCGTTGTAGATGCCGCCCTTGGAGTCGCTGACCGCGACAAGTTTTGCTCCCGCATCGTGCAGGAACTTGGCGGCGAAGAAGCCCGCGTTGCCGTAGCCCTGCACGGCGACCCTCTTGTTCTTCAGCGTGGTGCGCATCTTCTTGAGGGCCGCCTGAATCGTGTAGAAGCAGCCCTGCGCTGTCGCGACGTTGCGACCGAGCGAGCCGCCTATCTCCAACGGCTTGCCCGTAATGACGTGGGGCACGCAGTAGCCCTTGTTCATGGAATACGTGTCCATTATCCAGGCCATTACCTGCGGGGTTGTGTTCACGTCGGGAGCGGGGATATCTTTTTCCGGACCAATGATGATGCTGATTTCCGAAGCGAAGCGCCGGGTCATGCGCTCGATCTCACCCTGCGACATTTTCTTGGGGTTGCAGATGACGCCGCCCTTGCCGCCGCCGTAGGGGATGTTGACGACGGCGGTCTTCCATGTCATCCACATCGCCAGCGCCTTGACCTCGTCCAGCGTGACGTCCTGGTGGTAGCGGATGCCTCCCTTGCAGGGGCCGCGCGTTGAGGAATGTTGCACGCGGTAGCCTTCGAAGACCTTTATGCTTCCGTCGTCCATCTTGGTGGGGATTGAGACGATGAGCGCGCGACGCGGCTTACGCAGAATAGCATGGATGTCAGAATCCAGTTTCATCTTTTCCGCGACTGCGTCAAGTTGTTCGAGTGCCATTTCCCACGGATTGAATTTCGCCTTAGCCATGTCAGACACCTCCAATTGATTGATGGCAGCCTCTTGGTCAGCCAAGGGGCGCCTGCCGATAATAAAAGAGCGGGATTTTAGTCCTGCCCGCAAATGGTGTCAAAGGAATTTCGACGGAATTTGGCGGCTCTGCGGCTGAATTGCAGTAAGTGCCGACCACGACAGATGATAGGACATGCAAAAATCCCCCGCGAAGGCGACTTTACCCGGGAAATTGAGCCCCTCTTTGATGTGGCGGGATTGTCATGCCGGAAGACACCGATTGCTTGCGAGAGGTGCGGTTTAAATGTCGTCGAGGAGGTGGCCCATCTTTTCCTTCTTTGTTTTCAGGTAGGCCTTGTTTTCCTCGGTGGGGGGGATGACTATCGGAAGGCGCTCGACTATGGAGAGGCCGTAGCCTTCGAGGCCCTTGTATTTGCGCGGATTGTTGCTGAGCAGTCGCAGCCTGTGCGCGCCGAGGTCCACGAGTATCTGCGCGCCGATGCCGTAGTCGCGCTCGTCCGGCTTGAAGCCGAGCATCTCGTTCGCCTCGACGGTGTCGTGGCCGCGCTCTTGCAGTTCGTAGGCGCGCAGTTTGTTGCGCAGGCCGATGCCGCGGCCTTCCTGGCGCATGTAGACGAGCACGCCTTTCCCTTCATTTGCTATCATCTTCATTGCCGTTTCCAACTGCTCGCCGCAGTCGCAGCGCAATGAGTGAAAGATGTCGCCGGTCAGGCACTCCGAATGGACGCGCGTCAGGATGGCCTCATCGTCCTTGCACTCGAACTTTTCCTGCCCGTCCTTCAAGCCCGCGCAGAGCGCCAGGTGTTCGTCCTTGTCCACATACGACGAGTAATATATGAGCGTGAACTGGCCGAAGCGCGTCGGCAACTTGACGCGGCTGCCGCGCTCGATGAGTTTTTCTTTTCTGCGGCGATACCTGATGAGGTCCGCGACGCTGCACATCTTCAGGCCGTGCCCGTCGCAGAATTCCTTCAACTGCGGCACGCGCGCCATCGTGCCGTCTTCATTCATGACCTCGCAGATGACCCCGGCGGGGCGCAGACCCGCCAGCCGGGCCAAATCCACGCTCGCCTCCGTCTGGCCGGCGCGCACCAGGACGCCGCCCTCACGCGCGCGCAACGGAAAGACATGCCCCGGGCTTACCAGGTCTGCCGGCCTGCACCCGTCACTCACCGCCGTCAGGACGGTCTTCGCGCGGTCATAAGCGGAAATTCCGGTCGTCACGCCTTCGCGCGCTTCGATGCTCACGGTGAACGCCGTGCTGAACCTCGACCGGTTGTCCTTCACCATCATCGTCAGGCCGAGGGTGTCAACCTTCTCCGCCGTCAGGGCCAGGCAAATAAGGCCGCGCCCGTATTTCGTCATGGAGTTAATCGCCTCGGGCGTGACCATCTCCGCGGCCATCGTCAGGTCGCCCTCGTTTTCGCGGTCCTCGTCGTCCACCACGACGACCATTCGTCCGCCACGAATCTCATCGAGTATTTCGTCAATCGAACTGAACGGCATTACATCACCCTCAGTCGTCACCGCATAACACGGAGGAATAAGGCAATTCATGAGAATGTATTATTATACGGCGCACAGCGACTTCTGTCAAACATCGCCTTTATGTACCGTGCGGGGGGGCGTGCAGGAGATATTTATAAGCATTGAGCACCCACTCTCGCGGAGGGGGGGCGTCATTACAATGCGGAGGGAAGTGGCCTTTACAATACCGGACCAAGATTTCCTCTAGGACGGCTTCGGTCGGCGCCTCAAGGCTGGCGTTCTTTTGCAGGCAC
>JAUXGI010000087.1 GCA_030622295.1 Planctomycetota bacterium | reverse complement strand
TTTGGCCAGATCCGGCCCGGCCAGAATCTTCGCCTTGAGCGCGCGTATCTTTGCCGCCAGAAAGGCGCGGTCGCTTACCAGTTTCGGCTTTTCTGTCTGCAGAACCATGAGTTCTCGTGGGCTTACGACTCACGCGGGACGAAATCAATCGGATCCCAGGGATTTCATTACGAGTTGAACTGCCTTCTCCCGGCTCGAGTCATCCACTCGGACCGATTTTTCTGCTGCCCGTGCCTCCTCATCCAGGTACTTCCGAGCGGCTTCCCGCGCGGCGGCGACCGCTTCTTCCACGAGGCGCGCGGCCTGCTCCCGGGCGTTTGTCTGCGCGTCATCGACTATCCTGCGCACGTCCTTGCGGGCGTTCTCGAGGACATCGTTCGCCTCGCGCTCACCCCGCTCCACGATCGCCTTCGCCTCTTCTTCAACTTGCAGTATTTTGCGAATTACTTCTTCCATGCACGTATCTCGCGGTAACAGTCGCCTCGACACCCTGTCCCTCTGTCCCTCTGACGCCTTGCCGCCTCTCCGATGTGTCGGGACGGCGGAAAGGGTCTGCCCTCCGGTCACACATCCCCGAAGCGTCTTAGCCCGCAGGCTCAACATTGACACAACGCTAGTCCATGCCGCGGATTACCTCAAGGACCTCGGCGGGACTGCGGGCCTTGAACAGGCGGTTGCGCGCGGTGGGAAACTCGAACATCCGCGCCACTTCCGCGAGCGCCGCCAGGTGCGGCCCCGGGTTGTTAGCTTCCGCAAGGAGCAGAAAGACCACCCTCACCGGCTCGCCGTCGATGCTGTCGAACTCGATTCCTTCCGGTGCGATGCCCACTGCGCATATCAGCGTGGTTACCGAATCATGCTTTGCATGAGGAACCGCCAGGCCGTGGCCTATTCCCGTTGTCTGCTTTTCCTCCCTGTCCAGAATGGCTTGCAGGGCGGCCTCGCGCTCTTTCACCCTGCCCGCCCTGACCAGCACGTCCATCAGTTCCTCGATTGCTTCTTCCTTGTTCTCGCTCTCAAGGGGAACCTTTATGACGCTTTCGTCGAGTATCTCCAGTAGTTTCATTGTCGCGCTCGGTAAACAAGAAGAGTTTCTCGCAGAAACAATAAACGAAAAACCCTACTCCCCGTGCATCCCAATGTCAAGCAAAAACGCGCTGCGAGTGGGAAGGGCCCCCTTGACCGGTCGGGGGGAGTTATGCTATGATATCCCCCCTTATTCAAGGGAAAAGCCGATGAAAATAGCGATAACCGGGAAGGGGGGCGTAGGCAAAACCACGCTGTGCGCAGTCCTTGCCAGATTGTTCGTCCGTTCAGGGGAGGATGTTTTTGCCATTGATGCCGACCCTGATTCAAACCTCGCTTCCGCCCTCGGTTACAGGCAGTCAGCCCTCGACATCACACCCCTCATACGGATGAAGGAACTCATCAAGGAACGCACAGGCGCAAGCCCTGATTCATACGGCAAGTTCTTCAGACTTAACCCCGAGGTCTCGGATTTACCCGAGAAATACTCCGTCAACCTGGACGGCATCAGGTTGATGGTACTGGGCACCATCTACAAGGGCGGTTCCGGATGCGCGTGTCCGGAAAACGCCCTGCTCAAGGCGCTCATCAATCACCTGTTCGTCGAGCGCGACGCGGTGGTGCTGCTGGACATGGAGGCCGGTGTTGAACATCTGGGGCGCGCCACCGCCACGGGGGTGGACGCGATGATTGTCGTTGTGGAACCGGGGCTGCGGAGCATCGAGACGGCGCTGCACATCCGCTCACTCGCACACGACATCGGCATCAAGCGCGTTACGGCCGTGGGCAACAAGGTCACGAGCGACCGGCAAAAACGCCTTATCGTCGAGCACCTTGAGGGAATTCCGGTCCTGGGCTTCGTATCACAAAATGACGCCTTGATTGACGCCGACCTGGAAAACAGGGCGGCCTTCGAAAAAAACGAGCGCCTCGTCGCCGAAGTAGAAAAGATAAAGGAACAACTGGACAGGACAGCACTGAGTTCCCGGCCTACCGGATAGCCCGGGGCCGGATGTCATCAGTCGAATCCCCACTATGGCGGCCTTAAGGCGATTGACATGAAACAGGGTTACCTCTCCGTTAATCTGCACAGATGCGTGGCGTGTCATTCCTGCGAACTCTCTTGCTCAATCGCACATTCCCGCAGCAAGAACCTGACGGGCATGCTTTCCGAGGAATCGATGCCCCGCCCGCGCATCAGGGTGGAATTCCACGCCGGGCATTCCTCGCCGATTCAATGCAGACATTGTGCGGACGCCCCGTGTGCATCGGTCTGCCCGGTCGATGCCATCAGCAGGTCGGACAACGGCTCACCGGTGCTGCTGGACCTGGAAAAGTGTATCGGCTGCCGCAGTTGTGTGGTCGCGTGTCCTTACGGCATCATGGAAATGGACCCCTCAACCCTGAGTCAGAAAAAGAAGAAGGTCCTGCCGAAGTGCGACCTTTGTCTGGAGCGCCTGGAGCGGGATGAGATTCCTGCGTGCGCGTCCTCATGCCCGACAGAGGCTATCCGCTTCGTCGAGTCAGGCGCAGGCGCAGGTTTGGACCATCTCGTTTACTACGGCAACGGCGCTGTCCCCGAGAAGAGAGTACCCACGGACTGGCTCTGAGCAAGGGCCAGTCATCACCCGGCTATCGAGCGAACCATGGCGGAAGACAAAGCACCAAAGAAACAACATTGCAGAAAATGCGGGGCGGAGTTCTCCAGCCCCGCACAGATGAAGAGGATTTCCGACAAGCTGGATGCCGCACCGAAGTATCTGGGTTACTGCCCGGCATGCAAGCGCGCCAGGCTGGCCGAGTTCATGGCGAAATCGGCCCCAGGGTAATCGCGCGGCACATTCGCCCGGGCCCGCTCCGCGGACAATCCGCGATAAAACGCTCCATAAAACAGGTCAGGTGACCGGACCATGTCTAAATTGATAGCAAGCGCGGCAATTCGGGGTGCCCACAAGATTATCAGGCAGGCCGAAGAAAAACTCAAGACCACAATCGAGGAAAAAGGCCGCGACGCCGCGGTCGAATTTCCAAACACCGGCTACTACATCCCCATCATCTATTCCATGCTCGGTCTCAGGGTGGAAAAACTGGCCGACTTCGAGCCGGTCATGGAGGAATGCAGAAAACTGCTCCATGAAATCCCCGCCGACAACACATGGGTGCCCTACCTGGGCCATGCCCTCGACGCCGGCATGGCCACGCTCTTCGCGGAAGAGATAATCGAGGCATGCATGTACCTCATCGGGCCGAACCCCGTTGACGGCATCTGGCTTGGCGCGGCGGACGACGTCATCCTGCGCGAGCGCGGCATCGAGTTCGTGGATGGCTCCGCGCCGGGTTTTGCCGCGATCGTCGGCGCCGCACCCGACACCGAGACCGCCGTAAACACCGCCCGTAAACTGCAAGAGAAGAATCTCTATGTCTTCATGGCAGGCCATACCAACGGCCTGGCCTTCGCCGAGCAACTGGCCGAGGCCGGCGTGCAGATGGGCTGGGAGACGCGCCTCGTTCCCTTCGGCAAGGACATCACCGCCGCCATTTACGCGCTGGGCTTTGCCTCCCGCACGGCGCTATCATTCGGCGGCGTCAAGGAAGGAGATTACAGGCGCAACCTGCGCTATAACCAGATGCGTATCTTCGCGTTCGTCATGGCGCTGGGCGAAATCGACGACGAAAAGTACGCCAACGCCGCGGGCGCCATCAACTACGGCTTCCCCGCCATTACGGATACCGACATCCCCGAAATTCTCCCCACGGGCATATGCACCTATGAACATGTCGTGGCCAATGTGCCGGTGGACAAGATCGTCGAGAAGTGCATCGAAGTGCGCGGTCTCAAGATAACCATAACCGAGATACCCGTCCCCGTCTCTTACAGCCCGGCGTTCGAGGGCGAACGCATCCGCCGCGAGGACATGCAGGTCGAGTTCGGCAGCACAAAGGCCGACGGCTTCGAACTGGCCGTAATGAAGGAATCCTCCGAAGAGGTCGAAGACGGCAGGATAGAGATTATCGGCCCGGAACTCGCCGAACTGGAAGAAGGCAGCACAAACACCATCGGCATCGTCGTGGAAATCTACGGCCGCAAGATGCAGAAGGACTTCGAGCCCATACTCGAAAGACAGATACACCGCTTCCTGAACGAGGCACAGGGCGTCTTCCACATGGGTCAGCGCGACATCGTCTGGATACGCGTCAGCCGGGAGGCCCGCAAGGCCGGATTCAAACTGGAGCACTTCGGCGCTATTATCCACGCAAAACTGCACGACGAGTATGGCTCCATCCTCGACAAGGTGCAGGTGAAAATCCATACCGACCCCGAAAAGGTCGCGGAACTGATTCCCGCGGCCCGCGCCGCCTACGCGGAACGCGACCAGCGGCTGACCGACATGACCGACGAATCGGTCGACACATATTACTCCTGCACGCTGTGCCAGTCGTTCGCGCCGACCCATGTATGCGTCATAACGCCGGAGCGCCCCGGCCTGTGCGGCGCATACAACTGGCTCGACGGGCGCGCCGCCTACGAAATCACCCCCTCGGGACCCAACCAGCCCATCGATAAAGGCGCGGTGGTCGATGAAAAACTCGGCCAGTGGGAAAAGGTCAATACGTTCGTTTACGAAAACACCGGCAAGAACATCGAGCGCTTCAGCGCCTACTCGATGATCGTGGACCCGATGACCTCCTGCGGCTGCTTCGAGTGCATATCGGCGATGCTCCCCGCCGCCAACGGCATCATGGCCGTTGACCGCGACCATCCCGACATGACGCCGTGCGGCATGAAGTTCTCCACGCTGGCGGGCAGCGTCGGCGGAGGCAACGTCACACCCGGCTTCATCGGTCACAGCAAATTATATATCGGCTCGAAGAAATTCATCCGCGCCGACGGCGGACTGGCGCGGCTGACCTGGGCGCCGAAGCGCCTGAAAGAAGAATTGAAAGACATGATAGATGCGCGCGCCCGGGAGTTCGGCCTCGGCGACAACTTCTCGGACAAAATCGCGGACGAGACAATCGCACAGACCGAAGAAGAGGTCGTCGAGTTCATGCAGAAAGTCGAGCACCCCGCTCTCACCATGGACCCGATGTTCTAAGCAGGAATTCAAAAATAATGAGCGGTATGCAGGTTTTTCAATGTTTTTTCTTTTCGTTCCGGACCATTTTCCGGCACAAGTCTGATTGAGTCCCTGTTATATTCTTCATGTTTCGCTGCGGCACAGACAACTGAAACGGAGGATGAAACGATGGGGTTGACCGGTCTGGACATCTTCAAACTTCTTCCAAAAACGAACTGCAAAGAATGCGGCAAGCCTACCTGCCTGGCGTTCGCCATGGCGCTTGCCGGCAAGAAGGCGGAATTGAAAGACTGCCCGCACGTCAGTGACGAGGCCAAGGCCGCCCTCGAAGGCGCCGCCGCACCGCCCATCAAACTCGTCAAGATAGGCGCGGGTGAGACGGAGTTCAAAACGGGCGAAGAGACCGTGCTCTTCCGCCACGACGAGAAATTCCACAACCCCACGGGCATCGCCGTCAGGGTCGGCGACGACCTTGACGACGCGGCGCTCAAGTCGAAACTTGAAAAAATAAACGCGTTGCGTTTCGAGCGCATCGGCCAGAAAATAGCCGTTGACCTGGTGGCCGTCGAAGACAAAAGCGGCGACCCCGCGAGGTTCGCCGCCGCGGTCAAGACAGCGGCCGACGGGACGGATTTCAACCTCATCCTCATGTCCTCCAATCCGGACAACATGAAGGCCGCCGTCGCACAGGTCAAAGACAGA
>JAUXGI010000319.1 GCA_030622295.1 Planctomycetota bacterium | reverse complement strand
GCGCAACTTCGGATGTTAATACAAACGTCACGGGCTGAAGAACCCTGGTGAGAAATGCGGGTGCGCGTCAGAAATGTGGGCAGGATTTTCGGGTATTTCGGTAGATTGTCGTGGTAAGCCTGTGGGCCCGCGAGCAACGGGGACTGTCACAATTACGGAACCTCGCAAGGCGGGGCGGGAAATCTTTGCGTCGCGGGCGCGACACGATATAATGTGCAATTCTTGTTTGCATGAGTGTGAGGCAATGAGCGATGAGTTAAAAACATTCCGCCTGCTGACTTTCGGATGCAAGGTGAATCAGTACGAGACTGATTTGCTGCGCTCGCAGTGTCTGCGGGCGGGGCTGGCGGAGAGGCGCGATACGGCGCAGGCGGACCTCGTGATAGTGAACACCTGCGGGGTCACGTCCAGGGCCGTGGGCAAGTCGCGCCGGGCCGCGCGTGCCGCCGTGCGCGCCAATCCGCGCGCACTCGTCGTCGCCACGGGATGCGCGGCGGATTTGGACCGGCGGGACCTTGAGGCCATCGAACACGTGCAGATTGTGCCTCACGCGGAGAAGGCGCACATCCTGGAGCGCCTGCTGCATTCGCCTGCCGGGCGAGTCCCGCCCGTATGCCGCAGGACGCGCGCGCTGCTGAGAATACAGGACGGCTGCAATCAGTTCTGCACGTATTGCGTGGTGCCGCACGTGCGCCGCACCCTCTGGAGCAAGCCCCCGGATGAGGCACTCGAGGAAGCGCGATACCTTGCCTCGCGGGGCCACAGGGAAATCGTGCTGACGGGAATCCGGCTGGGTTTGTACGACGCCGGCCGAGAGGATTCGCTCGCGCGGTTTCTCCTCGCCCTGGAGGACGTGGACGGACTTGAAAGGGTGCGGCTGAGTTCCATAGAGATAGGCGACGTGACTGACGCACTGCTCGGGGCAATGAGGCGTTCGACGAAGTTCTGCCCCCATCTGCATCTCCCCCTGCAGAGCGGCGACGACACGGTGCTGGCAGAAATGCACCGGCCCTATGACTCGCGCGGGTACCTGCGCCGGCTGGCGGAAATCCGTTCCGCCCTCGGACGCACGGCGGTCACGACCGACGTGATAGCCGGTTTCCCGGGCGAGACGGCGGAGCAGTTTGAGAACACGCTGCGCGTGTGCCGCGAGGCCGCGTTCAGCAAGATTCATATATTCCCCTTTAGCGCGCGGCGGCCCGCGCCTGCGGCCGATATGCCGGGCAAGGCGGCGCCTGCGGAGATTCGGCGGCGCGTGGCCCTGCTGGCAAGGCTTGAGCGGGAACTCGCCGCGAATTACCGCAGCGCGATGGTCGGGGACACGGTCGAAGTCCTCGTCGAGAGCCGCACGGACGGGGTCCTCGAGGGCAAAACGCGCGACTACGTTACGGTCGCGTTTGACGGTGAAGACTCGCTTGTGGGCGGGATAGTGCAATTGCGGATTGCCGGCACAAGCGGCCGCCGCCTGCGCGGCGAGCCCGCATTTACAGAAGAGGCTGCCGAATGCAAATCGAAAAAGAAATCTACGAGATTATCAGGAAGTCGAAAAGCATAATCGTCACTTCGCACGAGCGGATAGACGGCGATGGAGTCGGCTCGGAACTCGCCGTGCATCTGACGCTGAAGCGGATGGGGACGGCGTCGACGGTCATCAACGTGGGGGAGATTCCGCTCACGTACCGCTTCCTGCCGGGCGCCGAGGAGGCGAATGTATTTCCGGACGGCTGGCGCGACGACTTTGATTTGTGTATCGCGCTGGACAGCGGTACCACGGACAGGTTCGCCGACGTTTACGGGAGGCTTCCCGGGGGCTTTCCAATCGTCAACATCGACCACCACTACTCGAATACGCGTTACGGCATCGTCAACTGGGTAGGCGACGAGGTCAGTTCCGCGGGCGAGATGCTGTATCGTTTTCTGAGGGCCAACGACCTGGAAATAACGCGCGATATCGCGACATGCCTTTACACCGCCATAATCACGGACACGGGGCGTTTCTGTTATTCGAACACATACGCGAACACTCTCGAAGCGGCGGCGGACCTTGTCGGGTGCGGGGTTGTTCCGGCAGACCTGACGCGCCGCCTCTACCGCGCCGAGCGCCCCGAGGTCTTTCGCCTGCGGAGCCTTTCCATGGCCACGCTGGAGACAAGGGCCGGCGGCAAGATCGCCGTGATGCACGTGACCACGGACATGCACAGGAAAACGAATACCACCTACCTGGACACACAGGATTTCGTTGACATACCGAAGTCTATCGGGAGCGTCGAGGTGGGCATACTGCTGCGGGAGATAGCCGAGGACCACAAGACCCGCGTGAGCATCAGGACCGAGGGCAATGTGAACGCGAACGATATCGCGGCGGAGTTCGGCGGCGGCGGACACAGGCGCGCTGCCGGATGCTCCTATGACGGCGACACGGACTCCGCAAGGGAAGCCCTGGTAGCCACCGCTGTGCGCCATCTCAAGGAGGCTGGAGTTTATGAAGAGTGACAAGCAGAGACCTGCGGAATCCGCGCCGGGGGCGATTAAGCGGCGCGTGTGGCTGGAACGCAGTTTCGGAAGAGACGGCATCTACCGCAAGAAGCCGAGCGGGGAGGCGGCCGGTTCGTCGGCAAGGTCGGCGGCATCCGCCCAGGCCGCACTGGACGAACTC
>JAUXGI010000082.1 GCA_030622295.1 Planctomycetota bacterium | reverse complement strand
GAAAGCCGGAAGGGACGCTTGGACCTGGACGGCTATGGATTTCGCCTGAAAGTCGTTCCAAGAAAGTAGAACTAAATAGTATCTGTTGCGGAAAGTCCCTTTTTGACCGCGTCTGGAAAAATGCGCGGCGAGGGGGTCAGACGCCAGGAGGAGGGCCCCGATATATCGGGGCCCGACGGGAGGGGTCTGACTCCCCGAGCCGACAGATTTAGCGGGCTGATTCAAAAAAAACCACTTTCCGCAACAGGAACTAATTATAGATTACATTTACCGCAACGGAGGAACGAACGAGATGAGCGAAAAGAAAGAATTCTGGCGCTGGAAGGAGTATAACTGGCACGACAAGGACATCGACTGGCGCAAAGGTGATATCATTACCTCGGGCGTCGATGTCGGTTCGGTCTCCAGCCAGGCCGTAGTTCTGGTTGACGGCAAACTCTACGCCTATTCCAACATGCGCACCGGCTCCAACAGCCCCGAGAGCGCCAACAACGCCATGAACTGGGCGCTCGAAGAAACCGGCATGAAAATCGAAGACATCCACTACACAGTCGGTACCGGCTACGGCCGCGTCAACGTGCCTTTCGCCGACCGCGCCATTACCGAAATCGCCTGCCACGCGCGCGGCGGGAACTTCATGTACGGCCCTTCCGTCCATACCATACTCGACATGGGCGGCCAGGACTGCAAGGCCATTCACTGCGACGAAAAGGGCAAGGTAACAGCCTTCCTCATGAACGACAAGTGCGCCGCGGGCACGGGCCGAGGCATGGAAGTCTTCGCCGACCTGCTGGCCGTGTCAATTGAGGATGTCGGCGAGATGTCGCTCTCCGTCGAGGAAGAGCCGCCCCCCGTCAGCAGCACGTGCGTGGTCTTCGCCAAGTCCGAAGCCTCCGGGCTTCTCCGCGAGGGCTGGCCCAAGAACAAGGTACTCGCCGCCTACTGCTCGGCTATGGCCCACCGCATCGTCACACTGCTCGAACGCATCGGCGTCGAGAAGGAATTCGCCATTACCGGCGGCATCGCCAAGAACCGGGGCGTCGTCGAGCGCCTGCAAAAGGAACTGGGGGTGGAAATCCTGCAGTCCGACTACGACACGCAGATAGCCGGCGCACTGGGCGGGGCGCTCTTCGGCCAGGCCCTCGTCAAAAAGCAGCGCGCAAAGAAGTAGCCGCAGAGGCGTTTATCCCGAGGCTCGGCGAGGGGCTGAGACGCAGAGAAAATACAGTAGGAGAGTAGGAAGTAGGAAAGTAGGAGAGGGACAGGAAAGTAGGCGCAGACGGAGGGGGTCAGACGCTGAGGAGGCGGGCCTAGCCCGCTCTTTTCCTTTTGCGTTTTCTGACCTCGAACACTGTCTTCGAAGTGATGCGGGCCGGAAGCAAAAGACCCCGCAAGGCGGGGCGGGAAAGGGTCCGCCCCCCGGTCGCAGCTTTCTGGGATAGGCTCTAAGCAAGCAGATGCAGAAGTTATATATGAGGACTCTCGTGAGATAGAGAGAATGTTATCGGCTCTTGCAGCAAAACTTGGAACAGCAAAAATGTGAAAACTTATATTTTCACTCTGCTACTTTGCTACTTTGCTACTTGATTTCGAGCGGAGCGAGAAATGCTTGCAAACTACGGATACAAAGACGGCTCGGGCGATTTCTTTATCACGATCGACACCGACAAGTGCAACGGCTGCGGCGAATGCGTTGCAGCCTGTCCCTGCGGCGTGCTCGAAGTCGCCGAAAACGAAAACGACCCGCTCTCAGAGGAGGAGGTCGCCCGCGTCACGGAAGAACATCGCAAGAAAATAAAGTACACCTGCAACCCCTGTAAGCCCGATACCGACAGGCCGCCGCTGCCGTGCGTCGCAGCCTGCCCGTGCGATGCGCTTTCACATTCATGGTAGTAGTAGGCCTCATCGGAGTCACGCAACCATGGTCACAATCACCATCGACGGGAAGCAATTGCAGGTGGACGACGGCATCAGCGTGCTCGACGCCGCTCGACAGGCCGACATCTATATCCCCGCCCTCTGCTCCCATCCCGACCTCCCCGCCTTCCGGGACCTCGAACCGGTCGATGCCGTCTACCACGGCTCCCAGCGAATCGAAGGCGAAGAAATCGACCCTGCGAAACTCCGCGACGCAGAAGGCTGCAAACTCTGCCTGGTGAAGATTGAAGGCACGGACGGCCTGGTCACCTCCTGCACTACGCCCGTGGCCGAAGGCATGGTCGTGACGACCGACTCTCCGGAAATAAAAGAACAGCGGCGGCTCAATCTCGTGCCCATCCTGGCCAGGCATCCTCACGCCTGCCTCACCTGCGCGCAAAAGGAAGGTTGCAGCCGCGAGCCCTGCTCGACCAACGTGCCGCTCGACGAGCGATGCTGCCCGCTGCTCGGCTGCTGCGAACTGCAAAAGGTCGCGGAATACATCGGCATCAAGGAGAACACCCCGCGCTACATCCCCGCGAAACTGCCGATTGTCGAAGACGAGCCGCTTTTCACCCGCGACTACAACCTCTGCATCGGCTGCACGCGCTGCGTCCGCGCCTGCCGCGATGTCCGCGGCGCAAACGCGCTCGGCTTCGTTTACAAAGACGGGCGTTTTGAAGTCGGCACCGTCGCCCCGACGTTGAGCGAATCCGGCTGCAGGTTCTGCACCGCCTGTGTCGAGGTCTGCCCCACGGGCGCGCTGGCGGACAGGGATGTCTCCGTCGCCGAGCGCGAGAAGGATTTGCTGCCCTGCAAAGGCTCGTGCCCCGCGGGCATCGACGTGCCCGGGTATCTCAGGCTGATTGCGGGGAAAAAGTACGGCGAAGCGGCCGCGCTCATCCGCGAGAAGGTTCCCTTCCCGGCGGTCCTCGGGCGGGTCTGCTTTCACCCGTGCGAGACCGAATGCCGCCGGAGCGAGGTCAATGAACCCGTCGCAATCTGCGCGCTCAAGGGCTATGCGGCGGACCACGACGACGAAGGCTGGAAACGGAAAATAAAGAAGCCCGCCGATACCGGCAAGAAGGTTGCAGTAATAGGCGCCGGCCCCGCGGGACTGACGGCGGCCTATTACATCGCCGCGAAAGGACACAAACCCGTCGTGTTCGAAGCCGCGCCCGAAGCCGGCGGTATGCTGCGCTACGGCATACCCGAATATCGCTTGCCCACCGAAGTATTGAGGCGGGAAATAGATGCAATTGTCGAACGCGGCGTCGAAATAAGAACCGGCTTCCCTAACGGAGTGCAGGGAACTGTCCCGGAATTACGGCTCCGACAATCATCTGAAAATTACAATGAGAGTCGGGGCGTGGATTCGGGACTGTCCCCGGAGCGTTTGAAGTCGGACGGTTTTGACGCCGTACTCCTGGCGGTGGGAGCCGGCAAGAGCCGCAGACTGGATATCCGGGGCGCGGACGCCGACGGTGTGCTTTGGGGGCTGGAGTTTCTCAAACAGGTGCGCATGGGCGAAAAGCCTTCCCTGGGCAGGAAGGTCATCGTCGTCGGCGGAGGCAACGTCGCCGTCGATGTGGCCATGACTGCGGGGCGACTCGGCGCGGAAGACGTGCGACTCGTCTGCCTCGAATCTCCGGAGGAGATGCCGGCCTACGAATGGGAGTTGCAGCAGGCGCGCGAAGAAGGCATCGGCGTGGTCAACTCCCTCGGCCCCGAGAACGTCCGCGTTTCCGACGGAAAGGTCACCGGCATGAGTTTCGTCAGGTGTACGTCGGTGTTCGACGCGAGAGGAAAGTTCGCGCCGGAGTTCGACGAGAGCCGGAAGGAATCCTTCGAAGCGGATAACGTCATCTTCGCAATAGGCCAGCAGAGCGACCTTGACTTCCTGCGCGATGCATCCGTTGCGATTACGGACGGAAGCCGCATTATCTGCGGAAACGATGAGATGGAAACCGCTCTCGACGGCGTGTTCGCGGCGGGGGATGCCACCGGCGGGCCGGTCTCCGTCATCGACGCGATTGCATCAGGGCGCAAGGCCGCCTCCGCCATCAATCGCTACCTGGGCGGGGACGGGAACATCGACGAAAGCCTCGTCGATATCGAAGAGCCTCCGACGAGCCTCGGACGCGAGGAGGGCTTTGCCGGGAGAAAGCGGGTCGAGGTTCCGGCGGTTCCGCCCGAAGAACGCCGCAAAACTTTCCGCCCGTTAGAGGGGACTCTGAGCGAGGACGCTGCGATTGCGGAAGCATCGCGGTGTCTTCAGTGCGATTTGCGGCTGAAAATGCGGCAGAATGTCCTGCCGCCTGATAAATGGATTGAACTCAATGAAGAAGCGGTTGAGGCCGTACCCGAAATCGAAGGCGTGTACATCCTGGCGGATGAAAGCAAAAAGGCAAACAAAATCGCGGGAGTTCAGAATCTCCGTCAGGCCCTGAGGGAGCAACTTGAGTCAGCCGAAGAAGTGACGCTTTTCAGTTACCAGGAAGACCCGATGTACACGAAGAGGGAAAGCGAACTGATACAGCAGCATTTGCAGCAGTTCGGCGAGTTGCCGGGCGGCGGCCAGGACGACCTTGACGACCTCTTCTAACATCACAAACGACTGACCCCTTCAGGTTTCGTTTGTGAGGCGGAGCGCCATGGCGAACAAACGACAGCAGGAACTCGAAGCGCAGGGCTGGACGCGGCAGAACGTAATAGACGAGCCGCGCCTGAGCGAACTGGTCGAGATGTACCAGGAACTCGACTTTGAAGTGCATCTGGAGCCGTTTGACCCCGCTGAAGAGGAAGGCTGCATAATCTGCATGGCGCAGGAGCCCGAACGATACAGGGTAATATACACCCGGCCAAAGGAAGAATAGCGCCGATTACCGTTGCCCGTTGCGTTTGAGTCTTGAACCTCTGTCACTTGCGAGGAGAAGAGCGATGAAAGCAGCAGTCTTTGTCAGCCCCGAAAAACCGCTTGAAATGCGGGACGTGCCGAAACCGGAGGTCGGCCCCGACGACGTTCTTGTCAAGGTCGCCGCGTGCGGGGTGTGCCACACGGACCTCCATTACATTGACCACGGCGTGCCCACGGTCAAGAAGCCGCCGATGATACTCGGCCACGAGCCTTCCGGCACAATCGCCGAGGCGGGCGCAAACGTGAAGGGGTGGAAGGAAGGCGACCGCGTGCTCTTGCCGGCCGTGCTCACCTGCGGCACTTGCGAATTCTGCCGCCGCGGGCGGGAGAATATCTGCAAGAGCATGGTCATGTTCGGCAATATGGTGGACGGCGCTTACGCGGAATACGTCCTGGCGCCGGCCAAGGACATATTCGCGCTTCCCGACGAGTTGCCCCTCGAGGAATCGTGCATCATCGCGGATGCGATATCGACGCCGTATCACGCGGTGGTCAACCGCGGCAACGTCCGCGCGGGCGACGATGTCGTCGTCATCGGATGCGGCGGCGTCGGGATGAGCGCGGTTCAGGTGGCGGCGGCGGTCGGCGGCTCCGTCATCGCCGTGGACATTCTGCCGGAAAAACTGGAAATGGCCAGGAAGTTCGGCGCGGCCGAAGTCATCAACGCCAAAGAGGTCGAAAACCTCGGCAAGACGGTCAAGAAGATGACCGGCGGCGGCGCGGATGTCGCCATCGAAGTCATCGGCAACCCCGCCACACAGCGCCAGGCCTTCGACTGCCTGAAAAAGGGCGGCAGGCTCGTCGTCGTGGGCTATACGCACAAGGACCTCGCCCTCAACGCCGGCAAGATAATGTTCTTCGAGATGGAAGTCGTCGGCTCGCTGGGCTGCCGTCCCGTCGATTACCCGAAGATAATCAAGATGGCGCGCTTGGGGCAGATACACGTGGCGGACCTCGTGACGCAGAAATTCCCGCTCGAAGACATCAACAAGGCCTTCGACCTGATGCGCCGGGGCGACCCCAATACCATCCGCTCCATAGTGATTCCATAATTCTTCGAAACCACAGATGGACGGGTGCACGTCAGAAATGTGGGTAAACCTTTCCCCGACACAGAGGAAAGGGGGTCAG
>JAUXGI010000116.1 GCA_030622295.1 Planctomycetota bacterium | reverse complement strand
GGAAGTTCGAAACCGCATCAACCTGATACAGGAAGATATCGGCGGTATTCTGCGGCGGGCCTCGCGCCTGGTACCGGCGGAGGGCATACCCGTGGTGCTCTACGGTCCCGCGAACGCCGGCAAGTCCACGTTGTTCAACGCCCTGGTGGGGGAGGAGCAGGCAATTGTCTCACACCTGCCGGGCACGACCCGGGACTATCTCCAGGCGTGGCTGGAAATCGACGGCGTTCTTCTGCGCCTCGTGGATACCGCGGGGATAAGGGAGACCGAGGACCTGGTGGAACAGGTGGCCCAGGCACGCTCGCACGAACAGGCCGCCGTGGCGAGCCTGCTGGTCTGCGTGCTGGGCGCGCGCGGCGCTTCCAGCGCTGCGCCCTGTCCGGGAAGGGAGCCGGACATTGTTGTGCTGAACAAGGCGGACCTTGCCGGTCCTGCGGTGCTCCTGCCCGTGGGAAAGTGGCCTTGCCGGGCGATAGCGGTTTCTGCGTTGCGAGGTGACGGGCTGGGTGAACTCAAACGCGCCCTCGTGCAGGCCGTCGAACTGCAGGTGTCCGGAAGTCATGCCTTCGTGCCGAATCTCCGCCAGACCGTGTGCATGGAAGAGGCGCGCGACGCTCTCGATGCGGCGCTGAGCGCGCCCGGCGAGGAGTTGACGGCGTACGAACTGCGGCGCGCGGCGCGGGCCCTGGGAGAAGTGATAGGCGAGGTGCCGACGGATGAGTTGCTGAACCGGATATTTTCCCGATTTTGCATAGGAAAATAGAAAAAGGCAAAAAAAAATCGCGAAACGGCCAAAAAAAGGTTCAAGACCGCAAGCCGCGCTGCCGATAAGGGGATTTGCGGCAATGTGTTATTCTCGCGGCGGTTTGACGGAAAGCCCGCAGACGGCAGGCAGGGGAGGGGTTGCATAATACCTCTTGGGCGCATAAAGCCTCTTGACAGACTCCGTTCCCCGTGCTAGATTGGTAGTCAGTACGGGTTGCGACTGTGCGAGTCGCTCCATAGGGAGAAGTTCATACCACACGTTGTAGACAGGCTACAGGGAACGTGTGGTTTTTCTATTAGCATATCGGGCTTAACATTGCGGTTGAACATCTGGTGAAATCCGGAGCGATTTCAAGTTGGCCGGTATTTGGGTAAAACACATCGGAGATACTGATGAAACGACGGACGAAGCGCATAAGGGGAGCAATTGCGAGGTCACTTCTGCTTGCCGGGGTTTTTGCAGCCCTGCTTCTAATCAATTCCACCTTTCCATGTCCTGATGCCGAGGCGAAGCCGCGAGACTATTTGTCTGAAGAAAGCGGCACAACACCTGAAGTCCCTCCTCAGCCCGAGGATTCAGAGGGCTCTTCGCCGGAGGACTCCCATGCGCCGGACCTTTCGCCGCCGCCACTCGGCTATGATGGAGTGGGGGAGGCGGATGCCACAGCCTCCGTCTGCATTGACGCGGGCAATGTGCGCTACCCGGTCAACAAGGCGAACTTCGGCGGCAAGATCATGAAAGAACTTGAGGTCTACTCTCTGTACAAGAACCTTGAGCACCTCAAGAAACTCACGCCGGGCTTCTGGATATGGGCGCACACGGCGGGACCGGACTCGAACTATCGCTGGGACACCCACAAGCCTCTCGAGGGCGGCTATGAGATAACCTGGCCGGTCTTCGGCGTTTCCGGCTCCGGCGCTATTCCATCGGTGGAAAAACCGAGCGCCGTATGCCTCGACTACTGGCAGGCGACGGACATCCGCCACTGCGCCTGTGTGCGAAAGGTGGCCGGTACCGCCCAGGCGGCCATGATGATAATCTTCAGGGATGAAGAAGGCAACGTTATCGTACGTGATGATGTTCACTATATACGGTTTGACTTCAAGGTAGATGACGAGGTCCCCTTCGCGTCCCCCGAGGACGACATGTGGTGCCTTGTGAACACTGAAAGCGGCGGTTGGAACAGCAATTACAAGGTCTACCTCCGCGAGGATATGCGTCTGGATGTAGTCGCCTACAGCACCATCAACGGTAATCCCCACGCGACCACCGCTCTGAGAGTTTCGAATCAATTTACCCGCGGCGAGTGGCACACACTGGAGGTCTACTACGTGACCGGGTCCGAGTCCGGCGCTTGCGCCTACTACCTCGACGGCGTTCGTCAGGACATAAAGACCGACCTCGACACGTCCTCCTCGGTCCATACCGGCACGCGCAAGGTCACGCTGGGATGTGTCGGCGGCCAGGACGCGGAAGGCACGCTATACATCGACGCCTTCAGGGCGCACGATACGTATGTGGGTGTGGAGCCGGGCGACCCGCGCGATTTCATCCACGCGGTACACTTCGACTCCAGCGCCACGACCGTCGACGACTTCCTCTACTATGCCGAGAAGGCCGGCAGTGTGCCCGTGGTGCAGACCGTGCTGTTTCCGCCGGATACCGGCCGCGACCACCTGACGCCGCAGTTCAGCGCGGACCTGGTGGAGTATGTGAACGGAGAGGCGGACCCGGACTACGCGGTCAGAGCCCGGCAACTCGACTTCACACACAACACGCCATCGGACAACTGGGCCAATCTGCGCGCCGCCCGCGGCCGTGTCGAGCCATACAACGTACGATACTTCACCATGGGCAACGAGCCTTACTGGGCCGAAAACTGGCCGAAAGACAATCCGGCGCTCTACGCCCAGGCGAGTTACCAGCACGCCCTGAAGATGAAAGAGGTTGACCCGTCCATCAAAATCGGCGTCTTCATGTACGACGGCCCGAACTGGGATAGAGAAGTGCTGACCGCCAACAAGGACGTTCTCGATTGGCTGTGCATCCAGCACGACTACTCCTACGAACAGGGTGTCAGCCTGGGCAATCAGGTACCGCGTCTGCTGGGCATATCGGCGGCAACGGGTGTCACCAGCGGCAAGCCCTGGATTCGCCGACACGCAGCCGCGCGCGACAAGTTGCGGCAGTATCTGCCCGACCGGGATGACCACGACGAGATTATCACGTCGCAGGATGAGCACGGCTTCTGCCTCGTCTACGGCGACGGGCAGGGGGCCGACCTGGGCTACGCCATATACCGGCTGGGCTACCGTCTGGAGACCATCGAACATGGCGGGCCGAACGCCTGGGACACAGACTGGCTGCTCATCAATGACCGCAAGTTCACATACGGCGTCATCGGCAGCGACTGCCTCAATCCAAGTTACTGGGCCTATCGACTCTTCTACGAACACTTCGGCACGAGGTATCTCAGCACGACGACGAGTTCGCCCGAGTACGAAATCCCGAGCTACAAAACCGGCAAGGTGTACCACAAAGCGCCCTGTATCTCCGCGTACGCGAGCCTGAGCGAGAACGACTCTGTACTGAAAATAATCGTCATCAACCGCAGCCTCGACAAGACCATCAACGTGAACTTCGCACTGCGCAACTTCACCGCGTCCCCCGGCATCGCGCGGGTCTACACGCTCGGCGGCGGAGGCAAGGGCGTGTTCGACACGAACCTTGAAAATCCCGACAACATAACGATACAGGAGTCCGAAGTGGATGTAGGCGGCGCCGAATTCACTTACACCGCCGAGCCGCTCTCCATGACGGCCATCGAGATTGACAGGTTCTCCGCGCCGACCCTGTCCGTCAGGTATCTGAGCGACGGCAACGTCGAACTGTCCTGGACACGTGTGCCGGACGGCGCATCCTACGTGCTGCAGTGGGGTGAGACGCAGGCGTACCCCTTCGGCGGAACGGAGGACTATCCCGGCGGCCAGGTGTGCATTCGGATGGGAACCAGACTGTTCTTCAGGATGAGCGCCGGTGATTCCATATATGCTTCAGTGAAGGCCCTCTTTGCCGACGGCGCGGAAAGCCCCCAGTCAAACGTGATTCACGTAAACGTGATGGGCGCGCCGCCCAACGTAATCACACAGGTCATAGGGAGCGCCCTCATCATCAGGTGGGAAGCGGTGCAGGACGCCGCCGGTTACAGGATATCCTACGGCACAACTCCTCAAAACCTCGATGAATACACGATTGACGCCGGCGGCAGCACAATGAAGGTGATATATCCGCAAATCAGCGGGAGGCTCTACCTCGCCGTGAGGGCTTATGACGCGAACGGCGTTACCGGTCCTCCCTCCGCGGTGGTTCCGCTGGATATGCCTTAGCCCGCATTCTCCCCGGGATTTTCGCCGCGAGGGGGTCAGACGCCGAGGAGCCCCGCCTTGCGGGGTCTTTTCCTTTTGCGCTTTCTAATCCCGGGCATTGCCCGAAACTACCAGAACGCGAAATGAAAAAAGGGGCTGTGCCCCCGACGGGAGGGGTCTGACTCCCCGAGCCTCGTGCAACAAGAAAACCGGCCCCGATAAATCGGGGCCGGTTTTTCGTCATGCGGTACGAAACGCGCTTACCTGCCGAGCTTTCGGCGGATGATGCCCGCGCTGACTGCCAGGGCGGCGCCGACGATAAGGATGATCGCCGAAGGCTCCGGCACCAGGCTGATGTCCAGCGCGTTCAACTCATACGCGAAATATGCGCCGGACCACAGCGTGCCCCCGGTCGTCGTGATGCTCTCGCCGAAGAAGACGCCCGTCCACGGGTCGAAGTAGGTTGTGACCTCGCAGTTGTGGTAGAGGAAGATTGTCGCGCCGTCGAAGTATTGGCCCCCGAACTGTGTGTTGATCGGTTCTTCCGTCGATCCCCCTCCACCGCTCACGCCCCAGGGCATCATTTTGCTGTATCTGCCGTCGTCCACGAGTGAGAAGAGTATGTAGTCCTCCTCTTCGTCATAGACGCCGTTTCCGTTCATGTCTTGAACGACCAGGGCGTCGATGTCCATCACGTGGCGAACGAAGTTGTTGAGGGTCTCGTGCCCGGGAATCAGATGGTCAACGTAATGGTCCAGCCACCCCCAGGCGTTCGGCTGCTCGGTGTCGCTCTCATTCGGGGTGAAGTGCCATTCTCCCAGGTCAGCGTCCCAGTACATCCTGGGATAGGCGATGCCGCCCGAGCCACTGATTTCCACAAAGGCATCCTGGTTCGTGTGGTTGTCCTCGTCATAGATGAACTCCCGGGTGGCGACTCCGCCCTCGACGTTGCTCCAGAAGTAGCCGTCCTCCCAGAAGCGGTCTCCAAGCAGTTTGCCTGCGATCTTCCAGGCCATCTCGAAATACTGCTGCGAGACCACGCCCTTCTCGAAGTTCCCGCCTATATTCCGGTCGTAGTTGTTGATGTCGAAAGCGTGATAGTCCGTCTCGCACT
>JAUXGI010000204.1 GCA_030622295.1 Planctomycetota bacterium | reverse complement strand
TCTTCCGTGTAAAAACCGGCGACGCCGTCCAGTCTCTCCGCGATTCGGCAAACCAGCGTCGTCTTGCCGACACCGGGCATACCGGTGATAAGAATGTTCCTGCTCATTTTCGGAATCCGAGGCGTTCCCGCTTCGCCAGCCAGAGGCGGCGCGCGAGTCCCGCGATATGTTCTTCGTTGAGGACGCCTTTTTTCAGGCGCTCGGGAATGTGTTCGACGCCGAGGCGCGAGCCGGATATCGCCCCGGCAATAGCGCCCGTGGTATCTATATCGCCGCCCGCCCTGTAGACCAGCGCGAGGACATCGAGAAAACTGTCGGGGTATTTCAGAAACGCGTATAGCGACACGAGCACGGTAGGCACAACAAAAGGCGTGATGAAGTTGCCGGAGAAACGTTTCTCCTGCCCGGCCCCGGCGATGATGGAAACGGCCCGGCCTTCCGGCATGTTCAGGAGTTCGGGCATGTCGTCGAGGTATCGCATGAAAGGGTCAATGCCTTCAACCCGGCACTCGGTCTTGATGAAGGAGATGAAGTCGTTGCCGTCGAGTTTCTCATTATTGATGTTATACGCAACCGCGGCGGCGACCGCAACGGCGCCCGCGACCGCGCGGCGGTCCTTGTGCGTTATGATGCTCTGTATCTCGGAGTCCCTGCGGAGTTTCTCCATGTCATCGTAGTCCCACAGGCCGATGGGCGAGGCGCGCATGGCCGTGCCGTTGCCCGCGCGGCCATCCTCCGTGCCGGACTTGTCCCACGGTGTACCCCCAATCAGTGCATGAATCGCGTCGTCGCACGACAGTCCGGGGTCGACTATATCCACCGTTTGCCATATTCGCTTGAACTCCTCCGCTATAGCCGGGCCGGACACTTCGCCCGTCTCCAGTATTGCCTGCACTATCGCCAGCGTCATGTCCGTATCGTCTGAATACTGGCCGGGCGGATAATGGCCGAAGGGCAGGTACGAGAAAGATTCCAGTGATATGTGTCTCCTTCCCGGGAAACGCGCGAACTGGTAACACAGCCCCACCGCGTCTCCGACGGCGCAGCCCAGAAGCGTTCCCGCGTATTTCCTTTCTGTATTCTGCATATTGACAGGCTAACACGTATACCGGCCATTATCAAGCGCCTTGCGGGAGCAGGGAGCATGTACGAATCCTGGATCCGCAAGGTGACAGTCCCCTTCTACGAGCCGACCCCGATAAATCGGGCCCGGCTCCGTAAAGGGGACAGTCACCATTGCATGCGGTCTGACCCCAGACCCCGGATCTGGGTACCAATAATTCTCACATGCTCACGTGCCTTGCGGTACACCCGCCGTGTTGATAGAATCGGGCGACAGTTCATCACGTTTGCGGATTTCCGACGGCGGGGCGTGAATACCGATGAAGAGACGAAAATCAAGACAAATAATGAAGGGCGATGTTCCGGTGGGCGGCGGTGCGCCGGTGAGCGTGCAGTCGATGACCAACACCCACACCGAGGACATCGACGCCACCACGCGCCAGGTTAACGGCCTTGCCGAACTCGGCTGCCATGTAATCCGCGTTGCCGTTCCCACCGTAAGGGCGGCAAGGGCGATACGCGCGATAAAGACACAGATTGGCATCCCACTCGTCGCGGACATACATTTCAGCGCCTCACTGGCGGTGCACGCAATCAAGGCAGGCGCGGACTGCGTGCGCATTAACCCCGGCAACATGCGCGACTGGGCCGACGTGCGCAAGGTCGTGCGCGCCGCGAAGGACGCGGGCATCTCTATGCGCATCGGCGTCAACTCCGGTTCCATCCGGCGGCGCAAGGGCCTCGAAGTCGTAAGCGAAAAGAAGGCGAAATCGCAAGACATCGTCGCCCTGATGGTCGAGACCGTCCTCCGATATTGCGAGCGCATCGAGCGCATGGGATTCGACCGGATGATTCTTTCGCTGAAGACATCCGACGCGTTGAGCACCATCGCGTGCTACCGTTCCATCGCGAAGAAATGCGACTATCCGCTGCACCTGGGCGTGACCGCCGCGGGGCCGGCGGCGGAGAGCGCGGTGAAGTCCGCGATAGGCATCGGCGCGCTGCTGGCCGACGGCATCGGCGACACCATCCGCGTGTCCGCCACAGGCCCGCCCGAGCAGGAGGTCATAATCGGACACCAGATACTGAAGGCCGTCGGTCTGGAAGAAAAAGGCCTCGAAGTATTCTCATGCCCGACGTGCGGGCGGTGCGAGATTGACCTGGATGGCATAGTGGATGAAGTTCGCCGCAAAACCTCGCACATCGGCAAGAACCTCTCGGTTGCAATCATGGGCTGCGTGGTAAACGGCCCGGGCGAGGCCGCCGAGGCCGACGTCGGCATCGCGGGCGGCAGGGGATTCGCCTATCTCTTCAGGAAAGGCAGGAAGATTCGCCGCATCCCGGAATCCGAAATCGTGCCCGCTCTCCTCGCCGAAATCGAGAAATTGTGAGAACGCGCGCCCAACGGCTCGGAACGCTTGCCAGGGCGGGGAATTTTGTGTATAATATGAAGGAGTGGTGACGGGAGAAGCATAGATAGGTGGAGCGGTTGACTCCTTGAAATGTTAGGGAGGTACCGCTCATGAACAGGTATACCAAATCAATTTCACTCGCTCTTGCCTTTCTGCTGGCTTTTTCCATGCCCGCCTTCGCGCCAATGGTCGATTGGCCTTCAAAGACCAATATCGATCCGCGTTATCTGGAAACCCTTCACTATCTGTCAGAGAAGGGCGACATCCAGGCCATATTGCGCCTGTGGGAAAAAACGGAAGTGAAGCGTTTCGACGGCAACGAGCCTTTCCGGAGACTTGTTACGTCTCTACCCAAGGACATCCCTGAAGACTACCTGTACTTTTATGAGCACATTCTTCGTCTCGGTCCTGATATTCATACGGCTGTGTTTCTCGCAGGACTCAAGAGTCCGCATGAAAAAATCCGGCGCGTTTCAGCGCGAGTTTTGGGAACACTGAGGGTACCGGCCGCTGCAAAAATCATACTGTCAAGCCTCGCCTATGAACCTCTGAGCGACGAGGCATTTGATGCGGCGGCTCGTGCCGTCAAGGAACTCGGGGACGAGAACTACTTTGTCCGAGATGCTGCTGACAAGAGGTTGAGGGAGCTCGGACCGGCCGCCCGCCCCTTTCTTGTCGGGTCGTTCGATGACCCGGATATAGAGAGACGCTTGCGCGTCAGGAATATTCTGCGCGACCTCAACTCCAGGCTTTTAAGGGAGGTTTTCGAGGCACTGGCCAACATAGGCGACCGTTCGTTTTCAGGCCCAATTGCACGGCTTCTTGCGGATGGCGGGCTGACACGTGAAGCGGAATCGGCGGCGATAGACACGCTAGGGATACTGGGCAGTCCGGAACATGCAGTCGTCATAAGGCCGTACCTGGATGACGCGGAACTTGCAGCGAAGGCCGCATTGGCCCTGGGAAGGCTAAGAGACGTGCACTCGGCACCCCGGATAGAGCAACTTGCGGACAAGACCAAAGAGAATGTGAGAGACAAGCAATATCTGCAAATAGTCGCAGCGCTGGCCATGCTGGGCAAGCGTGAGCGATTTGAAAAATTCCTGTCCCACGGTGATTGGTACGCGTTGCACGATGACTACCTGGCGGGCATTGTCGGCGAAACGATCTCTCGGGCTGATGTGCCGGTATTCCACAACGAACTCAAAACCGGAGAACTATCATATCCCCGTCATTACATAATCGTGTTCCGTAAACTG
>JAUXGI010000278.1 GCA_030622295.1 Planctomycetota bacterium | reverse complement strand
TTTCTTCATGACGTTACCTCCGTTACGGTTTGCCTGCCACGGGCTCACTCGCCCGGACATCCAAAGGATAATAGGAATTCTCACACATTCGCTCATTACTCTAGACACATCGAACCCCATGAAAGTCTCGCTTTTTTTTCGGAAATTCTCACATTTTTGCGCCGCCCCCAAACGAATAACACAAAGGGGTCGGGAACATGCAGGAATTCCTGGGAAGTGAGCGACGGTAACTGTCACAATTACGGAACCTTGCGAGCCGTGCGAGTCCGCCTGAGGCGGATTCGTGCCTGCATTGAGGCTCGGGGAGTCAGACCCTTTCTGTCGCCGCCGGGCTGTGGTATAATCCCCAAACCTGATTGCGAAACCTGTTATCCCGTGGAGGGCACCATCCATGTGTTCGAAGTATTTCAAGATTGTTCTGACAGCCCTTGTCCTTTCTACCGGTGTGGAGTTCCTCGGTTTTGCCGGGGAGGAGAACACGCCTGCCATAAGAGGCGAAGCGCACTTCAGAGAACTGGCCGTCAGGTACGGCCCGCCTGAAAAGTCTGAGCCCAGGCCCTTTATCGGTATTAACATGGAGGCGGTCTCCGCCGGGGATGTCCACAAGGCCGGCGGCCCCGAAAAGTGCGCCGGTGTCCGCCTGACCGTGGTCGTCAGGGGCAAGGCCGCAGAAAAGGCCGGCCTTAAGAAGGGCGACATCATGTTTGCCTCGAAGTCGAACGGCGAGAAGAAACTGTTTGTTCCAGGGGACAAAGACTACAGCCCCCTCAAGGAAATCACGGATTTGCTCGCCGACAAGAAACCCGGCGACAAGATTACCATCTGTGTTCTCCGCGACGGGAAAGAGCGGGATTTCACCATCACGCTCGGCGAACGCGAGATGGTGGAAATGAAGGCCGCCCGACATCCGGAGTTCGAACTCGGCGACCGGAAGCCCTCGCGACTGGAGAAGTTTCTTGAGGACAACAAACTCTACGACGATTATGTTAAGACCGCGCACATGCTTTATGGGGCGTCCAATCGCGTACAGGGAAGCACGCGGGTGGTCGAGGATAAGCCCGACTTCTTCAGGCTCACCGAAATAACATACCTGCTGCGCCATCCGGAAAACACCGCGCCGCTCGCCGACCGGATTGCCGACTCAATAGAAGCATGTTTCAATGAGAAAAAGCGCGACCTGCCGGCGCTCATATCCACGGCCGCGAAGTGGCTCGACGAGGAGCCGCAAGGCGAAGTGAAACTCGAACTCAAGGGCGATGCGGATGACATCGCCCGGCTGGAAGGGTTTGTCCTGAAACTCATGGAACTCCGCGCAGAAGCGCTGAAGAAGTTAAGCGAAGACGACATCAAGTACGCCTGCGAAAGCCTGCCGGAAGTTTACGGCGGCGGCGCTCTGGACGACGAAGGGTTCCTCAAGTTGCTGCGGATTGTTGCTGAAGTTGACTTCGGGAAACTGTTTGCCTCCTGCGCGATGTTTGCGCAACTCACCTCCGACGAAAACCTGGCCCTTCTGAAGAAAGGCGCCGCCGCGCACAAGGACATACTCTACGAGGGCATGCTTGAAGGCTTCGAAGGCGACGTGCTCGCAACGCTCGAAACGAAGATAGGCAACATCGTCATAGGCGGCGAGGGCCCCACGGTGTATCGCGGCGACGCGGCCATAATAATCGACCTCGGAGGGGACGACTATTACGCCGTCGCCGTCGCCGCGTCGAAACTGAAACATCCCTTTTCCTTGTGCATTGACTTTGCGGGCGACGACGTGTATGCCTGCAAGGACGGCCTAACCCAGGGCACCGGTATTTTGGGGGCGGGGATATTGCTGGACGTTGAAGGAGACGACACGTACAGGTCGTCCGTCTTTTCCCAGGGCTGCGCGCTGCTCGGCGTCGGGATTCTGGCGGACCTGGCGGGGGACGACACTTACCGCGCCGCCCGATTCAGCCAGGGCTGCGCACTGTTCGGCATCGCAGTCCTCGCGGACAGAGGCGGCGAAGACTCCTACATCGCCGGCAGTTTCGCCCAGGGCGTCGGCTTGGCCAAGGGATTCGGCGCGTTAGTCGAAGTCTCCGGTAACGACCATTACTACGCCGGCGGAAAACACCCGGATTTTCGCGACCCGAAACGCTCCTGCAGGTCCATGTCTCAGGGCTTCGGCTTTGGGATGAGGCCGTGGGAGAAGAACCCCATAGGGATGAGCGGCGGTATCGGTCTGCTTGCCGACGCATCGGGCCAGGACCGGTACACCGGCGACTACTTCGGCCAGGGCTCCAGTTACTGGTTCGCCTTGGGGATACTGCGCGACAAGAAGGGCCATGACCACTATTTCTCCGGACGCTACTCTCAGGGCGCGGGCATACACCTGTCGCTTGGCGCTTTGATAGACTGCGAAGGCCACGATTCGTACACGGCATACCTGGGAGTCTCACAGGGCTGCGGCCACGACCTCGCGTATGGCATACTTGAGGACCGGGGCGGGGATGACCGCTATCTGGCCGGGATGCTGTCGATGGGCGCAGGCAACGACAGCGGCATAGGCGTGCTGTTTGACCACAAAGGGAACGACCGATACGTGGCGGGAACCAAGTCGCTGGGCCAGGGGGAGTACAGCGACACCCGCCCCCGCGAAGCGGGCAGCGTCGGCATATTCATGGACCTCGGCGGGAAAGACAGATTCATCGACGACACCGATGAACCGGCCGACGGAAAATCGATTGCGCGCAAGGACCGCCGCATCGGAATCTTCATCGACGTGCCTTGACCATTCCCGCCGGGAAAAACTGTCCCCTGAATGGGCCTTCAGGAGACAGTTTTACTGTTCATCCGCGTTCTCCTTTTCGGGCGTTTCCTTCTTGACAATCTGGAAGGAGACTTCGTTCGAGGTCATCTCGCCGAGGTTGGGGATGTTGCTTTTCAGTTGGAACGTGTATTTGCCGGGCGGCAGTTCGCACTCTTTGCGCAGGTCGTATTCCTCGATGAATGCCTTGCCGGGGGGGAGGTTTACCAGCGTTACGTCAGGCGCTTTACAAAACTTGATATGG
>JAUXGI010000153.1 GCA_030622295.1 Planctomycetota bacterium | reverse complement strand
CTCGGCACGTTCCGAGCCCATCTGCTTGATGACCTCGTCCAGCCTTGCGGGCAGAACCTCGTAGGCCTTCGCCCTTTCTGTGAAAACCTTTATTTTCTCACGCATGGCTTTCATGTATTCACGCCTTTGGATTTCGGCTTTCTTCTGATTGTCCGCGCGAAGGGCATCCTGATAGGCGCTGTTTATCGCCGCCAGTTTCCTCTCAACCTCCGTAATCCTGGTCGCCTGTTTGCCCTGTGCGTCGATGAGTTCCTCGTAGAACTTCTCGAACGTTTTTACCGCCTTGCGCTCCCGTTCCTGGAGTCTGGTAATATTCTCCGGGTCGAGTTCAATCTTGACGCCGGCCAGTTCCACGCCGGGCAGCGGCACCTCAAGAGTCCACGTCTGAGGCGCTGTGGTGTCGGCGTCTTCCGGATAATCCGTGATTCCGCTCCCCTGTGCGCCGACGATGCGAAGCGCCGCACTCACGACGGCTTCCTTTCCGTGCGGGATGCCCAGCGCATCCAGGTCTATTATCATCTCGCACTGCCAGCGCTCCGGCAGGGCCTGGTTCGCGCGTGCCATCCAGCCCCCGGCCTGCACGCCGTCCCACTCATCGTACTTGCCCCGCATGTGCGTAAACCTCGTGCGCTCCACGGCCTCAGGGTAGAACTTGAGGACCAGGTCATCCCCCCCCGGGTCGCTGCCGCCGTTGCGCCTGGTATCCAGGTACAGCGCCACGCATGATTCGGGCAGGCATCTCTCCGGCACGTCAAACGCAACTATCAGATACTTCCCGCTGTTCAGGAAGTATGCAAGGGCCGTCTGCTTGTTCCATATCTTGAATTCCACCTTCGTGGCGTTCTCGTACTCGCCTTTTTCTATCCTGCCGTCGAAGGCGAAGGCAGGCGTCTCGTCCTCCGGTGTGTCGGGCTTGTTCGCCTCTTCCGTCTCCGCGAGCTGCTCGTTCTCAGCGTTGAGGGGAGCAGGTGAACCGGCCACCGCACACAGCATCAGCAAAATGGTTACAACCCCTGTATATTTCAGCATCCTTTGCCTCCATCAGTTTGAAACATTGCCCCGGGTCGTCAGCGCAGATGCACCACGCGCTTCCGGTCGCCCATGTTGTCAAGTATCGTCAGCCTGCGCCTGCCGGTCTCGCAGACTACTACGCGGTCGTCGTCCTCGGTCAGTATATACGCGGGATAGGCGAAGTCATTCGCCTCCCACAGCGTTTTCCCGTCCGCCGTCATCTTGCGCAGTCTCAAGCCCTCCGCGCCGTACAGGACCAGTGTGTTGCCGTCGCGCTGTCTCCGCGCATCGACTATGTTATCCAGGCCTTCCGCTTTCCAGACCACAGCCCCGCTTGCGCATACTTCCACGACGCGGGCGAGGCGGTTCTGCGCTATCAGCGTGCGCCCGCATTTCAGCCGGCAGCAGTTCATCGGTCCCGCTGCCTTCGCAGACACAGACCATACTATCTTCCCCTCACGCGATACCTCTATTACCCTGCCGCGACCGTAATCGCATATCAGCGTATTTCCGTCAGGCAGGCGCACGGCGGCGGTCGGTTTCTCAAGGCCGTCTTCTGCCGTTTCCTCGGACTCGTCCCGCTCGCCGAGGGAACGCTTCGGATACTCCCATACCACTTCGCCCGCGCGGTCGATTTCATACACCGACCCGGCGCTCTCATCGGCCATCAGGATCGTTCCCGACGGCGTGGCTGAAGCCCTCGTGCCCGCTTGCAGGGCAAGACCCGGGTATTCCGGCGCGTAGATTACACCGTCATACGAAGCAACCACCAGCACGGTTTGACCGTCCCTGTGCAACACGATGGGGAATTCGTCCCGCAACTCCCACTTGCCGAATGTTATCCGTTCAACCGCGCTCCTTGCTATCGACACCTCGCCCAGAAGCGGCGATATCAGGACGAGCGCCTTGTCGTCAAGGGCTACCAGCGCGCCCTTCAGCCGCGAACCGTCCGCCACGCCCACCACGCACATCAGCCCGCTTTCCTGCTCATGGGCCCGGGCAGACCGCGCGCCGAACGTCACCGTCTGCAACATCCGGCACTCCACGTATTCCGGCTCTCCACCCTGCGGCTTGAAGACAGCCATCCGCGACCTGCTTATCTCACCCACCGCTCCGGTTATCCGGGACCCATCACGCAGGACAAGCACATCCTCCCCGGCCGGGGCACGAAACGGATTACGCCACGTCGCGAAGGATAAACCGGCGACATCGCGCATGTGCAACCCTGTCGTCTGCCCGGCGGCGCGGGAGTTCTCCCTCACGGGGCCATTGAGCCTGACCGTAAGCATCCCCTCTTCAAGTTTATCCGGCGAGGCCGCCAGAACGCTGCCATCCACCAGATACACCCTGGGCAAAAGCGGCATATCAGACGTGTAACGGCCGTGCAGCGTGACCTGGACAACCTCGGACATGTCGAATGAAATTCCACCTCCCGGCTCGCATTCTTCAGCGCCCGGAGAGAGCATCGAGGCGTCGCGCGCATCGTGCAGAGTCAGTTTGGCGTCGGCGATGCAGGCCACCCTGCCCGCCAGCGCCCTGCCGTCGGCAAGGTACACGATATCGAGCATGTCCGTTTGGGCAAGGCGGACTTCACCGGGCTCCACGGTCGTCAGTTCTCTCACTACCGGCCACCACATCGCCACGGCCAGCGTGCCCAGCCCGCACAGGATGATTACCCATGCCAGGAAATTCAGTCCCTTTTGACTTTTCTTCACCGGGAAACTCCACCGGGCAAGTAGTGTTCTGTTAATCTTGAACCTGTGAGTCAAGAACGCTTTGGGGATGTGCGACCAGACCCCCTCGCAACGCATTATAGCCTCACTCGGACCGCTGTCAAAACCAATCGGAATCCGGGGTGCGCGTCATTTTTGCGGTCAGGTGTGATGCTGGCTGGTCTAGTCCTGGAGGGAGCGGGCCTCCCAGTCTTCCAGGGTCATGAGGACTTCGCGGGCCTTGCTGCCCTTGTATTCGCCGACGAGGCCATCCATGGCCATCATGTCGATGAGCCTGGCGGCGCGCGTGTATCCTATCTCCAGCCGGCGCTGCAGGAGTGAGACGGAGCCGCGCTGGCTTTCCAGCACTATCCGCACGGCTTCATCGTACAACTCGTCCTTCTCCATTTCGTCGGGCAGGCCATCGGCGCCTACCGTACCGAGTTCCTGACTATATGACGGGGCGGCCTGGTCCCTGGCGTGCGCGACGACCTTGCGTATTTCGACGTCGCTGACGTAGGTGCCCTGGGCGCGTATGAGGTCGGAGGTGCCGGGCACGAGGAAAAGCAAATCGCCGGAGCCCAGCAGTTTCTCCGCGCCGTTCTTGTCGAGGATGGTGCGGGAGTCCACCTTGCTGGCGACCTGGAATGCGAGGCGGGCGGGGATGTTGGACTTGATGAGGCCGGTGATGACGTCGACGCTCGGGCGCTGGGTGGCGACGACGACGTGCAGCCCGACGGCGCGGGACTTCTGCGCCAGGCGCGTGATGTTGTTTTGTATATCCTTGGCGGCGACCATCATCAGGTCGGCGAGTTCGTCGATGATGATGACGATGTGCGGCAGGTGGAACGGTATCTCCTCGCCGCCGACGCCTTCCGCATCGGCGAAAATTTCGCGGATGCGTCCTTCGCCCAGCCGGTTATAGTCGTCGATGTAACGCACGCCGGCCTGGTGGAACAGGCGGTAGCGGTCGTCCATTTTTTTCACGGCCCAGTCGAGTATGGCCGGGGCCTTTTTCATGTCTGTGACCACGGGCGTCATCAGGTGCGGGATGTCCTTGTAGCCGGACAGTTCCACCATCTTGGGGTCGACGAGGATGAGTTTGACGTCATCGGGTGTGCGCCGGTAGAGGATGCTGAGGATGAGCGAGTTTATGCAGACCGACTTGCCCGAGCCGGTGGTGCCCGCTATGAGCAGGTGGGGCATCCGCGCGAGGTCTTCGATGACGGGCTGGCCGGAGGTGTTCTTGCCGATGAGCACGGGGATGCGGATGAGGTTGTCCTTGAGTTGTTCGGACTGGAGCAGTTCCTTGAGGCGCACGAGTTCCTTGGCGCGGTTGGGCACTTCGATGCCGACGGTGGACTTGCCGGGGATGGGCGCGATGATGCGCAGGCCGCTGATCTTCAGCGCCATGGCCAGGTCGTTGCTGAGCGCCATGATTCTCTGGACCTTTACGCCGGCGGCGAGTTCTATCTCGAACATCGTGACCGACGGGCCGCGCCTGTAGTCCACTACCGCCGAGTCGATGCCGAAGTCTTCAAGGGCCCCGTTGAGCGTTTCGATGCTTTCGTTGATGAAGTTCTTGGTGTTGACTGCACTGATGGGCACGGGGTCTTCAAGCAAATCAACCGGCGGCAATTCGTACTTCCGCCCGGAAGGCGGCGGCCCGGCGAGGGGTACAGGGTGAGGTGGCGGCGGG
>JAUXGI010000215.1 GCA_030622295.1 Planctomycetota bacterium | reverse complement strand
CCTTTAGGGGACAGTTTGCCGATTTGCCTCAGGCGGCTCGGCGAGGGGGTCAGACGCTGAGGAGGAGCCCCGACTTGTCGGGGCGACGGGAAAGGGTCTGACTCCCCGAGCCTCTTCTCTTCCGTGGTGAGAAATGCGGTCTGACCCCTTTAGGGGACAGTTCATTCGGCGGCGGCGCGGACTCGCTTGATGTCCCTGGCGCGGCCGGTGTCGGTGTCAAGCGTGACAACGGCCCCGCACAACTGTACGTCGCCCTCCGAAACCGTGAACTGCATGGGCATGTGGGTGATGAACTTGTGCAGCACCGCCTCCTTGTTCCGGCCGATAACGCCGTCGTGCGGCCCGGTCATGCCGACGTCGGTTATGTACGCGGTGCCTTTGGGCAGGATGCGCTCGTCTGATGTCTGCACGTGCGTGTGGCTGCCGAGCACCGCGCTTACCCGCCCGTCCAGGTACCAGCCCATGGCTATCTTTTCGCTGGTGGCCTCCGCGTGCATGTCCAGTATGACGGTCTTTGTCTCCCCCTGAATCTTTTCCAGGATTTCGTCCGCCGTCAGGAACGGGCAGCGCACCGCCGGCATGAAGATGCGGCCTATCAGTTGCATTACCGCGATCTTGACCCCCGGGCGCACCTCGATGATGGAGTAGCCCACCCCTGCCGACTGCACCGGGAAGTTGCCGGGGCGGATGATGCGCCGGTTCTCATTGAGAAAGGGAATGATTTCCTGCCTGCGCCAGACGTGGTCGCCCGTGGTGACGAAGTTCACACCGTAAGAGATGAGTTTCTTGAACAGATTGGGCGTGACGCCGGAGCCGCCGGCGATGTTTTCCGCATTCGCGATGACATAGTCCAGCGACTCCCGCTCGACGATGTCGGGCAGGAGGTCATGCACGGCAAGCCGTCCGGGCTTGCCGACGATGTCTCCCATGAAGAGTATTCTCAAAAACATCGGAACCACCGACTCGAGAAGAAACAGGCACACGCGGGAAAGGGTATCGCCGTTGGTTATCTTTGCCGGCTTGTCTGCTCTTCCGCCTTTCTACTGATGCTAACCCGCATTTCTCACCAGAAAAATGTAGGGAACGGGCTTCAGCCCGTTCCGGGACAGACTAAAGTCTGTCCCCTACATTGTGCTTACGTGACATAGTGTTCCTTTGAGACGCTTGGCCGCCGGGCCGCAACAGCCTATGCGTCAACACCCGACATGCACCGGCCGAAATCGTGGTGAGAAATGCAGGCTGACCGTCCATGATTTTCGGACGCCCGCTTAGTTATCTGGCGTATTCCACGACGCGGGTTTCGCGCACCAGGCTCACCTTTATCTCGCCGGGGTAGTTCAGTTCCTGTTCCACCTGGTTGGCGATGTCGCGAGCCATCTTTCCGGCCTGGCGGTCGTTCACCTTGGTGGCGTTGACGATAACGCGCAGTTCGCGGCCGGCCTGTATTGCGTAAGCGCTGTGGACGCCGCTGAACCCCATGGCGACCTCTTCAAGTCGTTCAAGGCGCTTGATGTATTTTTCCAGGGTCTCCCTGCGCGCGCCGGGCCGCGAGGCGGATATGGCGTCGGCGACCTGCGTGATGATGGCGTAAAGGGTGCGGGGCTCCACATCCTCGTGGTGCGCGGCAATGGCGTTGACGACCTCGGGCCTCTCGCCGCAACGCTTCGCGATATCGGCGCCGATGGCCGGGTGGCCGCCTTCCACTTCATGGTCCACGGCCTTGCCGATGTCGTGCAGCAACCCGCAGCGCGTCGCCAGGTTCACGTTGATGCCCAACTCGCCCGCCATCCCGGCGCACAGGTGGGCCACTTCCTTGCTGTGCTGCAGGACGTTCTGGCCGTATGACGTGCGGAAGCGCAGCCTGCCGAGCAGGAGTATCTCCTTGAGGTGCGTGTTGGGCATGCCGAAATCGTAACAGGTCTGCTTGCCGGTCTCCTTGATGACCTGGTCGACTTCCTTCCGGCATTCCGCGACGACTTCCTCGATGCGCGTCGGGTGGATGCGGCCGTCGGCGACGAGGCGCTCCATGGCCCTGCGGGCGATCTCGCGCCGGACGCTGTCGAAAACGCTTATGACTATCATTCCCGGCGTATCGTCGACGATTACATCCACGCCGGTTATCTTTTCGAACGCGCGTATGTTGCGCCCCTCGCGGCCGATGATGCGGCCCTTCATGTCGTCGCTGGGTATCTCAATGCTGGCGACGGCGCTGTCCACCGCGTCGTCCGTGGCGCACCGCTGCATGGCCAGCCCGACGATGTTCCGGGCCTTCCGGTCCGCCTCTTCCTTGGCCGCTTCGAGCCGCTTGATAATGAGGTCGTTGGTCTCCTGGCTGACCTCGGACTCGATTTTCTGGAGCAGCAGTTCCCTGGCCTCCTCGCGGCTGAGGCCGGAGATGCGCTGCAATTCCAGTTTCTGTTGCTCGACGACCTCCTCCAGTTCCTGCTGCCGGGCGATGAGTTGCTCCTCCCGGCGCGAAACGGCCTCTTCCTTGTCGTCGAGTTGCCTCTCCTTCTTATTGAAGATGTCCGTTTTCTTGTCGAGGATATCCTCGCGTTTCGTGAGGCGCTTCTCCTGGTTCTGGAATTCCTTCCGCTTCAGTTCTGCTTCCTGGTCGAATTCCTCCTTCCTGCGATAGATTTCTTCCTTTGCGGAGATTTCGGTCTCTTTCCTGATTCGCCTGGCTTCGCGCTCCGCCTCTTCCAGGACTTGCCTGGCGCGCTCGGCGGCGCCGGACACTTTTCGCTCGGTGGTCACCCTGTGTGCGATGTAACCCGCCAGTGCTCCAAGCAGCAGGGCCCCAAGGGCGATTAGGACTACATGTATGGGTTCCACGGCAGTTGCCCTCAAAGAATCGTTAATCGTCGGCCGCAGTCCGAACGGACACAGTCCGAACGAACGCAGTCCGAACGTCAGATGGATGTAAAGTGACCAATCAGAGGCCGCAGAAGTGCTGCTTCGGTATGATGGGTAAAGATGAGGTACGACCGGTGCTACCGTCCGGCGGAGGCCGGAATTCCTTTAACGCTTAGTCCCGTACAATACTTATACCAGCAAGAATTTGGCATTACGGATTGCCGTTTCTCAAGGTCCAAGCGTGTTCGCTTACGGCAACTACACGCTCTCTTCAAGAATCAAACTGCGCTTACCGGGTCAGAGAGCGATCGTTTATTTTGAATACGCCCCGATACTCCGGGACATGCTTCAAAACTTTGCCACGTACCTCAATCTATATGAATGCAGCCTTCTGTCAGCCGCTTGATTCGCATTTTACGTTTTCCGTCGGCCGGGTCAAGGGTTTTTTTTGGGGCCCACATTATTTCCGGCGGGAAAAATGACCCGGGCCTCGTATCTCCCGTGGTAAGCGATGTAGGGGACGGACTGAATTTATCCCGAGCCTGCGAGGGAGTCCGTCCCGGAATCCGCCTTAGGCGGGTCGGCGAGGGGGTCAGACCGCTTATTGGAATGGAACGCAGAATTCGCAGAAATCCGCAGAAAAACGCAGAAAGCCCCGCTTCGCGGGGTTTTTGTACTTTCGCCGTTCGTGTTCTTGGGGTCAACCCTGAAACTACGCAGGACGAAAAGTACAAGAGCGGCCGAAGGCCCCCTTCTGTGTCTTCTGCGCTATTCTGTGCCTTCTGCGTTCTATCGTACAGG
>JAUXGI010000022.1 GCA_030622295.1 Planctomycetota bacterium | reverse complement strand
TTTTTACTTTCCTCTTGACCTTCTTTTTGGCCTTGACCTTCTTTTTGGTCTTGACCTTCTTCCTGGCTTTGGGTTTCTTCTTGGCCTTGGCCTTTCTCTTTACGACTTTCTTCTTCGCTGCTTTCTTCCGTTTCTTGGCCATTCCGGCACCCCCCATGAAACATAGTTGATATGAGAGATTCGCCCGCCACAGCGGCGGCTTTTAATCTCGGGTCGCCTGTCGTTTCTATTCGTGAAAAGGGCAACAAAATTTCCTTGCCTGTTTTTGTATCGGTATGATTTCCGTTTCTGCTTTAGCGCAAACCGATTATGTGCAAGATTTTGTTTGCCGGTCACTTGCGTTGACGCCGCGAATTTCCGGCGAGAAATGCGGATTGGGACGGTTCAAGTGTCCGACAATGTGGAACACTCACACGGCGGGCAGAGCCCGTTCGCATCAAACGGGCGGCGGCGGAGAGATGCCGGGATAATACATTCTCGCGGGGACAGAAGATTACGCCTCTGCGAGCAACCTTCTGTGCGGTTATGTTGAAGTCATGTCGAAGTCGGTCATTTGCGACCCCACGGCCACAAGGAGTATGACCCAGCCGACAATTCCTATAATGCCCATAACAAGACCGGCCACAGCCATGCCCTTGCCGGAGGCTTCGCCTCTGTTGCAGCGACCGATGGCGATGCCCCCCAGTATGACCGCGACCGTGCCGGTCAGGAACGGTGCGAAAAGCAACGAGATGATTCCCAGCACAAGCGACCAGATGGACATGCCCTTCGGCAGGCTGTGCTGCACGGGGTAAGAATAAGGGGAATACTCGGGGTAGCCGGCGTTCTGGCCGTACTGGGGAGGGGCCTGCGTGTACGGCGGCTGCGGAGCCTGCGGATAGTCGCCGGGCGGCGGCGCCTGGCTCCATTGATTGTCACTGGGAGGGTACTGCTGCTGCTGCTGCGGCGGCGGCGATGTGGGAGCCTTGATATAGCCCCACTCCGGCTGCTCCCTGGAATCGTGGTTCATCATTTAACCTCCATTGTTCCCGGATTCGGCACTCCAGACAGAGTATGTGAAGAGATTATCAAGGGATGATATCCGAATTCTGTTTGCTGAGGTATGCACTTGTTGAGGAGAGACTTTCGGTAGCGGTAGAGTTATCGTCACGCAGGAGGATAAAATGAAGTGAATTCCGCATGGCTCGGGGAGTCAGGCCCCCTCGCCTATGCGCCGCAGGCGGACAAGTCTCTGTGGTTTTGGTTTGCGAAAAATGCGGGTTAATACTAAGGCGGCCCCGAATCCACGTCATCCAGTTCCAGATGTCAGTTTCTTGATTCGGGGCCTGAAAACCACTTATCGGTCACACTTGCCGGATGTTGCTCAATAGTCAATGAACTTCCACAAAAGGTCCCAGTTGGTGTTTTGTATTTCTTCCTGCGTAATGGGAGGCAGGTTGGTCAGCCTCATGTACTCATCTTCCGAGACGAAATCTCCCTTGTATCCGGGCAGAGGGCAGTCTGGATGCTTGTCGCATGGGGCGGGGGCGCGCTTGTGCGCAGGGGCTTTGCCGCCGAAGCCGGCGGCGGGAGCACGAGGTTTGGCCGCTGTGGTTCCGCCGTCCTCACCGGCGGCCCGTTCACGGCGTTTTCGCAGTTCATCAAGGGCCTTCTTCAGTTGCTCGGCGGCCCGTGCGGCCCGTTCCCTGCGCTCGTGCTGTTTGTCAGCCGCCTTCTTCAAAACGTCGTTCGCGTTCGACAGGCGGCCGGCAATCTCGCGAAGGGCCTTCTTGAGCCTTTCGATGTCCTCGCGCCTGCGTTCTTCATCAGGCCTGCCGGATTGTTTTGCCTCATCTTCCATTGCAGTATCCTTAAATTTGAACAAAAAAATCACGAGTTGGTTAACATTGCCCAGGTACCGCCCCACTTGCAGTCTTAACGCCTCTTATTATCACAGGTTTACGAGCAAACAACATGCCGTTCCCGGTGGGCGCGGCCGTGAAAACATGCTTCCGCAGATAAGGCATCATAAGGAATTGCAGGCTCTGGAATTGCGCGCGCGTCAAACCACCGGATGCGCCTGTGCGGATGCCCCAACCGGTACGAAAAACCGGCTATGGGAAATCGTATGCCCAAACATCGCGTGACATCGGTTTCCCATACAGGCTCTAACATGACGGGGCGGCGGGAAGTTGCCGTCCCGCATTTCTCATCAGGATTTTGTCGTCCGTGCGTAAATACCTGGTTGGCATGATGTGGCTGGATGATGACCAAGCCTGTAAAAACAGACACCGTGTTATGCAGTCCCGATGTAGGGGACGGACTTTAGTCCGTCCCGGAATCCGCCTCAGGCGGATAAAGCCCGTTCCCTACATTTTCGTGGTGAGGAATGCGGGTTCGGCACGCCTTTGTTATTGCTCTTGCTGCGTGGCGCTGAAATGCCCGCCCAAATCCATCAGGGCGAGCGAGGCGCCGGCCAACTTTTTGCGCGGTACGGCGGCACCGAGGCCCGTGATGATAATCTCGGCGGTAGCGGACACAATCCCCCGGAACAGGTGCCCTCCCACCGCCCCGAGGTCGCCCTCCGGGTCCCGCTCACTGCGGCCGGCCAGGACAACGTGCACGTGGGCGAAAGGCCTGCCGTCCATCATCGTGATATTGCCGGCAAGATTGACTATCTCGTACTCGCCTCGGAAATCACGCTTGATATACTCTTTCCTTTCCAGGCTGTAGTAACCCAGCGTTGCCTCCTTCACAGCGCCGATGCCCTGGAGAGCCGCGCCTGTAATGGAGTGCTCCGCGCAGAAGGCGTTCAGCGCCGGCACTACATCTTCTCCCGCATCCAGCCTGACCACGAACGTACCGTCACACTTCAGAAACCGCATCGCACACCTCTCTTTCTGCAGACTGCGTCTTTACGTCTGACGCGTGGTATCAAGGGAGAAAAATGAGAGGCCCGGCCTGAATTTCAGACCGGGCCGTTTGCGTTCCCGGGATAAGGCTTTTGCGGAGGCTACTGATTCTCCGCCAGTTCCTGCATGTTTCGGAGCATGGTGACTTCCTCTTCCTCAAGATGTCGAATCATGTTCCCCAGACGTTCAAGGGCACCCGGCTTGCTGTAAACATAGTGGAAGACTTCCGTGACGATTCGCCCGTCGTGCTCGATGGGCGTCAGTTTCCAGTAGCCCGAGTTCAGGCTGATGTTGGATTTGATTTTTTTCCACCTGAGGACGAAATTGTCGGGATCCTCTTCGTATCGCGCACGTCCCTTGAGTTTGATTATCCGGCGGCCGCGCGTTTCCACCAACACGGAGTTGCCGTTGCGCTCGATAATCTTGTACCGGATGGCGCTGGGTATCAGGCTGGGGTAATTCTCGTAGTCGGTCAGAATGGACCAGACTTTCTCGGGGGGCGCGTCGATTCTGGTGCGCCACTCCGTGCGACGTGAGCCGAGTTCCGACTTGATCTCCCTGGTTTCGTAATAGACCTGGTGGTCCAGACCCGCGGCCGACATCTCCGGAGAGAGCTGCGGCGACCGCACCGGAGCGTTGGCGCGGCAGGCGGGAAACGCTATAATCAAAACCGATAGTATAAGGTAACGAAGTCTTGCCATTTCCCACCCCTCAAAAGAGAAGTTGGTTTGTCCCCGCTTTATGGTATGCGGGGCGCGTCAGCACTGCACGGCCTTCCCCTCCATCGGCCCGTGTACAAGGTTCTTTCTCTCTCACTAACGCGCGGACTTTTCTCCCCTTTCCTTCTCACGCCCGCCCTTCAACCGTTTATGCTCCCGGGCGCGCGGCAGAAACTCATTTTCCTTTTCTTTTTGACCGCTTTCTTTTCACCGATGTTCGCGCTTGAGATTGGTCGAATTCTAGTAAAGCAGGTTTTTCAAATCAAGGCGGATAAACCAGTATTTGAGGTCTCTAATGTTGCGGCAATTCGCCGGTTCCCGCACAACACCATATCCATATATATCGTCTGATTCTTGAGATGTCTTTAACCCGGATTTCTCACGGAGTCCTTTTCGCTTTCCGGGTAGCAGTTGGTCATGCAGCGCGGGCATTCTTCCCTGATGATTGCGTCCCTGACTTTCTGCGCGCGCTCCCCGGACCATATCTCGTCAAAGGACTCCCGGAAGATGTTGCCGTAGCACATCCGACGGCTTTGGCCGCAGGGATAGACCGACCCGTCCACGTCCAGCAGCAGGGCCGATGTCCTGGCGGCGCATCCCGCCGGTCTCTCCTCGCCTCGCAGCATGCGGCTTACCATCCGGTTGTACGGGTTCGGTTCCCGCTCCTCCAGCCAGTCGAAGAAGGCCGCGACCTCTTCGCGATGTTCCGGCAGGAGCGAAAAATCGTCCGCCATCTCCGCATTCTCCAAATACACGTCCACCACGTTCGCCGTGGTGAAGGAACTCCGCACTCCCTCCTCCTGCGCAAGCGCATACACGTCTCCGGCTTCCTTGTAGTTCAGCCTGCTGATGGTCATTCCCAGGCTGACCGAGCGGTTCTTCATGCCGTCGGTCAGTTCCCTCACCTCGTGGAAGGAACGCATGGTCTTGTCGAAGGCCCCTCTTACGCCGCGCACCCTGTCATGCGTCCGGCGGATGCCGTCCAGCGAGAAGCCGAAGTTCACGTTAATGTGTCCGGTGAAGATTCCCAGGAGTTTCCTGATTTGCCCGACGACGCGCGCCGGGTTAAGGCCGTTTGAAATGAACGCGACCTCTTGCAGGGCGCGGAGGTTCGCAACCGCGCTTCGGGCGATATCGCCGAGGTCCTCGCGCATCGTCGGCTCGCCGCCGGTAAGGATGAGCCGCCTGACATTTTCAGAAATCAACGGAGAGGCGAAGACCGCCTCAATCCTGGCCCGGGACAACTCCGGGGCGTCCTTCTGCTTCAGCCAGATTGAGCACATGGCGCAGCGGCCGTCACAGCGGTATGTCACGGGCAGTCCCAGTGTTCGAGGCACGTGCATCACGGCTTCCCCGGAATCTTGTCGTAAACCTGCTGCATCATGAGCGCGATCTTCCCCCAGTCATACTCCAGGGCGCGCTTTCTCGCCGCGATGGACATTGATGCGCGCTTATCCGCGTCGTCAAGGAGTCGCAGTATCTCTTCGGTGAACGCCGGGGCGTCGCGCTCCGGCAGTATCGAGGAACATGAATCATCCACGTAATCGCGCACGCCGCCGGTATCGTTCGTAACAATCGGCAGGCCGCACGCCATCGCCTCCAGGAGGGCGTTGTTGGCGGTCGCGCCGAGGAGCGGCATGACGAGCAGCGCCGACCTCCGATACAGCCGCACCAGGGCGTCCTCGCTGATGCCCGCCATGCATCGAACGTTGGGCATGTTCTCAAAATGCCTGAAGTTCTTCTCAAGAGTGACCACATCGATGCCGACATGCGGGCGCGCATCGCGCAGTCGCCGCGCGATGCCGGCCATCGTCTCGAAGCACCGCAGCCAGTTGCCCACGAAAAGGCAGCGGCGCGGATTTCTGTCTTCCGTACCGGGCGAAAAGTTCCCCGTGTCGACGCCGTACGGGACGAAGAATATCTTCTCCCGCTCCGCGTACCGCGCATAGAAAGGTATCTGATGCCCGGCGAGCACCACTATGCCGTCCAGTTTCGATACGGTGCGATGAAACTGCTCCGCGCCTTCGAGCATCTCCTCCGGCTGGTGAAACGTGCACACTATCCTGCAGCAACGCCGCTTAATGTATGGGAGGATTCGGACGGTGTTCTCTCCGTAAAGGAAGTGATAGATTCGGCGGCCGTTCCATATTGAGCGCATGAAGACGTCCAGTTCGCGCGCGGAATGGTAGGGAATTCGCCAGGGTTCCCATATATCCGGAAATGCGTGTCCGAAGTTCTTGGGGAACCTGTGCAGGAACTTGTAGAACGGCCCGGGCGGCAGTTCATCCGCGTCCAGGTGCCGGCATAACTGTTCGTAGCCGGAATGTTTTGAGTGGTGCTCCCATCTGTCACATATCAGGCCGACACGCATGATTTCTCGCCCATATCAGTAATTCCCGGGAGCATGTAAGAAACTTGGAAAGTGAGCGATGGGGACTGTCACAATTACGGAACCTCGCTGGAGGCTCGGGGAGTCAGACCCTTCCCGGCGGCCCCTGGCCGCTCTTATACTTTCGGTTTGCATGACCTCGGAAATAATGTCCGAGAAGAGAGGACGCGAAAGGAAAAGACAGCCGAAGGCTGCTCCTCAGCGTCTGACCCCCTCGCCGCCGTGGACGACGTCATAACAGCGGCAATCCGGTCGAGCGTGACGGCGGCCAGCACAATAATGAAAGGCATCGCGGGCAACCTGTAGCGCATCGAGCCCAGGAAAACGCAGTGTAATGCCGCCACAAACATCACCGGCACAAGGAGCGGCATCAGTCTCTTCCGCACATCTTTCCGCAGCAGCCAGACAGCCCCCAGCGCCAGCAGGATTATCGGCCCATAGGAAAGCGCACTTGCCAGCATGAAGTACCAGTTCTGGAATTCGCCGGCCGCGGGCGTCGGCCGCCACATGCGCCACTGCTTCTGCGGAATCAGCGCAAGGAACCCGCCGGGGTTGCGCGATATCCATTCGAGCGCCTTCTCTCGCAATATCCGGTCGCTCTCGATTTCGCGTCGTTTGTGCGAAAGAGGTTTCTCGTCCAGGCCGGTCACTTCATCCCAGTCGATGCGGTCGGCCATGATTCCGCCCGTGGCCTCCGGGTTGTTTGCCTCGTACAGGTCACGCCCCAGCCTCGTGGTACCCGGGACGAAACCGCCTTCGGAGACAATTGCGTTGCGCACGACCCACGGCGCGACAACCAGCGCCATGACGCCCGTTGCCAGAAGCGCGGCACGGAGGCGGCGCAACTTCCTCTCGCCCGTCAGCACCCATATCGGCAGGGCGACGAGTGGAAAGGCGAGGAGTTCGCTCCGCGTGAGCGCCCCCAGTCCCATAACGACCCCTGCAAGGACCCACCACCACGGACCCTCCCGCGATTTGTCCAGCAGCAGGTTGAGCAGCACGTACAGCAGGCAGAACAGCGTCTCGGTAAGAAACAGGCCGCTATAAAAGATAAAGAACGGATATATCGCGCAGAGCAGGAAGGCTATGAATCCGGCGCGCGCGCCGAACTTTCTCTTCGCAATAAGATAGACCAGGCAACACGTCACGGCACCGATGACGGCCTGAAGGACCATTATCGTCCGGACTTCATTCCCCGGGAACGCCCTCTGCAAGAGCGCAAGAAACAATGGATACAGCGGTGCGCGCGAAGCGTGCCGAATCCGCCCGTCAACCATTACCGTCATGCCGCCGGATTCATTCAACTCCCCTGCGATTCCCCGGTATTCCGCGGTATCCGGGAAGGTATGCGAGACGGGTTCGTTCTGATGCACGCCATAAGCAAAAGCGGCAACCAGCCGCAATACCAGCGCGAGCAAGAGCAGCGCCGGCACGGCGGATGATTTGCGATGCCCGGCGGCTGGATTAATCGGTCGAGGTGACATCGCTCAGGACCTTCTGCCGTTCGCGGGGTTTCCTGACATAGACGCGCCTGACGCGCTTGCCCAAAAGGCAGGTAACCTCATACGGTATGGTACCGGTCAGTTTGGCCAGTTCTTCGGCAGTAACGCGGGCGCTGCCGCTCTTCCCTATGAGGATTACCTCGTCGCCGACGTGAACGTCCCCGGCGTACGTCACATCAATCATCGTGTAATCCATCGTTATGTTGCCGATGACGGGCACCTTCCTGCCGTTGACGACGACCTCGGCCTTGTTGCTCAGGAGATATGAGTAGCCGTCGTTGTAGCCCACCGGCAGTGTGGCCACGCGCGTCTCGCGGTGGATGGTGTATGACCTGTTGTAGCCGATATCCATCCCCGGTGGGAGGGTCTTCAGGTAAACCACCCGCGTCTTCAGCGAGAGCACGGGCGAGAGCGATATGACGTCGCGGAAAAAGCCGTCGGGGTCAACGCCGTACAGCGCTATGCCGACCCGCACCATGTTGAAGTGCGAGTCCTCCATTCGGAGCATTGCGGCGCTGTTGGCGGCATGCACGGTCTGGAAGTGGTAGCCCAGTCCGGCGGCGTCGTCAATCACGCGATTGAGCAGCCGCATCTGCTCACGCGCGAAATGCAGCGTGGGTGCGGACGCCGCGGAGAAATGCGTGCCCAAGCCCGTGACCCGCAGGTTCGGCAGGGACCACACATCCTGCAGCAGTCCCACCGCCGAGCGCGGCGATGCGCCCAGCCTGCCCATGCCGGTGTCGATGTTGACATGAACCTTCAGGATACGATTCTGCCGCGCGGCTTCTTCGTTGAGGAAGTGGGCCCTCTCAACGGAGTGGATGAACGGCGTGACCTGCTCCCGGACTATATCCGGCGCCTCGTCGTCGATGATTGCCCCGAGTATGAGTATCGGCGCCTCGATGCCCGAGTGGCGCAACTCCAGCGCCCCGGAGGAATCGCCCCCGCCCAGCCATGTCACCCCCCGGCCGAGCAGCGCCCTGGCGACCGCAACCGCGCCGTGCCCGTAGGCGTTGGCCTTGACAACGGCCATGACCTCGCAGCCGTGCCTCAGGCGACTCTTTATTTCCTGCAGGTTGCTAATAAGAGCGGATATGTCTATTTCGGCCCAGAGACGATGTTTCCGCATATTCCCCCCTCGCGCGACATTACCGGTTACGTGCCGTTACACTTTATACTTTATAAAATACCACTTTCGCCCTGCCTGTTCAAGTAAAAATTTCCCCCGGGAGCATTAAAGAATTGCTGGTGGTTTGGGTCGAACCGCATGCAATGGTGACTGTCCCCGTTACGGAGCCGGGCCCGATTTATCGGGGTCGGCTCGTAGAAGGGGACTGTCACCTTGCGGATCGGGGGAGAGGCTGCTATTTCCCCCCTCGCTTTTACCAGCAATTCTTTAATGCTCCCATTTCCCCCGTTGCAAACTTTCGAGGAAGCAACGGTTAACGGCGGCGTTTGAGATTCGGCACATTCCCGTTCCCGCTTGTCGCTCGTAGGGACACGCATTCCTTTGCCATGATGCCACGCTCGCCGGCGCGCCAAATTCCAGTGAACCTTTTTGCGGCTACGCGGTTATATATAAAGAGCCACGAGCAGAGATACACCGGAGGAACGTCATGGTTTCTGATAAACGCCTGTACTTCATCATCGGCGGGACCGTAGTAGTAGTCGTCGCCGTGGTCCTGGCGGGATTGACTATAATGTCGAGACCGGGGGGCCGGGAGGGAGACGCGCAAGTCGCGGATGGACGTGAATATCACAATGGGAGTGCGAGCAGGGAAAAACATCCTATTACCGATACCCCGCGCGCCCCTGCGCCGCCGTCTTCCGACGAGACTGAGCCGCCCCCGCCGCTTCCGGCTCCGGAACTTACGGATGAACAGCGGGCTGAAGCGCTGGAAAAGAAACTCTTTGAAACCCTCGAGGAACTCTGGCCTGTCTATCCGTCAGTACTAGACGGAACTGCCACGGCCGAAGAACAACGGAAGGTAAAAGACCTCCACAAACGAATGGGCAAATTACTTTCCCGTTTGCGAGGGTTAAAGTCCAAGCGGGCCGTTGAGGCGTTGAGACGTTTTGCCTACCAGAACAAAGGAAAAGAAGTGCCTTTCTACACCGGAAGCCACTGTTTTGATGG